>JAHWIM010000064.1 GCA_019322535.1 Candidatus Woesearchaeota archaeon | reverse complement strand
TACCCTTCTTTATCTATAGTATGAACTGCCCAGTCTAAATGAACCCATTCATCAAGATGAATTGGAAATCTATAACCCAGATGAGGAGAATAAATAAGAAAACCAACTAAAACCAATATTCCAATGATTAACAAAATCCTATTTCTTTTCATTTTCTTTTAAAATAAATTATTAACATAACTACACAAAATAAAATATAACTAACCCACAAATTAATAGAGTTTATTCCAATTTTAGTTGAATATCCTAGTATCAAACCAATTAATACAGAGAAACAAATGCTTAAGCCAATAGCTAACGCAATTCTCTCTAACTTATCTAGTTTTTTAAAAAGAATTAAAGTTAATAAATAACCAGGAATAAATAAAAGAAAACCACCTGCAATTATTAATCTAATTACTCCCAACATAAATTAAAGAAATCAGTTGCTATTTATAAATTTTTTATTCCTTAATAATACCATAACCAATTAATCTAAATCTGGTTCCAATCCTTCTGCTTATTGTTACATTAGAACCAGCGCTTGCACAAACAGGTAATTTTAATGTGCACCTAACAGCGTTTTTCTTTAATTCTGTAACAACACCAACAGTTGCAGCAGAGTTAACATTAAGCATCAATGATTCATTCATCTTTATTGGCTCTACTTTAATATCTTCTTTTGCTCCAACAACCCTCTCTAACAAATGAACATCTAACTTCAAATCATCCCAAACAGGAGGAAGTTTATCAGATAATCCTCCAATACTTCCAGCAAGAGAATCACTTTTTACAATAGAAGGATCTAAAGCAGTCAAAACACCAACACTGCCGCCAGGACTTATCTCTTTTACATCAGCTCCGCCAGTTTTTAAACCAACTATTTTTGTTTTAACTGTTTTCCATTCTATTCTGTTTTTTTCCTCAAACCTCAATCCAGGTTTTAATTCAATCTCATCTCCTATTTTAAAGATTCCCTGCCTCATCACTCCTCCTAATACACCGCCTGTTAAATCCTTGATTGATGTGCCTGGTTTGTTTATATCAAAACTCCTTGCTATCAGCAATATAGGATCATCCTTAGGGTTTCTTTTTGGAGTCTTTATGGTTTTTTCAATAGCTTCAATTAAAACATCAATATTTGCATTCTGTTGTGCAGAAATTGGCACAATAGGAGCTTTTTCATAGTCAGTGCCTTTTAAAAAAGCCTTAATCTCTTCATAATTTTTTTCTGCTTCTTCCTCAGTTACAATATCTACTTTATTTTGAAGAACAACTATATTTTTTATTCCGCTTATCTTTAAAGCCATCAAATGCTCTCTTGTTTGCGGCTGAGGGCATTTCTCATTTGCAGCAATAAGCAGCAAAGCACCATCAATTATAGTTGCTCCACTCAACATTGTTGCCATTAAACTTTCATGTCCAGGAGCATCTACAAAACTGACTTTTCTAACCACAGCTGCCTTACCACCACACTCACATTTTTCTTTTAACCCATATTTGCTGCATTTTTCACATTTGTAAAAAGTAGCATCAGCATAACCTAATCTTATTGTAATACCTCTCCTAATCTCTTCAGAATGAGTATCAGTCCACTTGCCGCTTAGAGCTTTGACTAAAGTAGTTTTTCCATGATCAACATGACCTACTAATCCGATATTTATTTCAGGTATTAATTCTTTCTTTTTTGCCATTCTACCAAAGCAATATAGCCAATATTACAAAAAGAACACCAATAGCAATTGCTAAATATGCAAGCTGCTTTTCTGGAGGCATTTGTTTAATCTTTACAATTATCTTATTAAAATCAATTTTTACCATTTATTTTTTAGGTTCTTCCTTAGGTTTTTCAGGTTCTTTCTTTTCTTCAGCTTCTTTTTTCTCTTCCTTAGGTTTCTCTTTAGGCTTTTCCTCTGCTTTTGGTTTTTCTTCCTTGGCAGGTTTCTCTTCTTTTTTAGGTGCCTCTTTGCCTTCTTCAGCTTTCTCTGCAGCTAATTTCGCTTTTCCTTCTTTTACAACCTTTAAATTAACTTGTGAAATCTTTTCATTAATTCTGTCGCCGCAAACAGTTTTTCTTCTTTTCTCCCCTTTTCTGCCTCCTTTAAAACCAACACCCTTAACTATTAATATCCTTTTTCTTGCGCCGCTAATCCCCTTTCTCATAGGAAACCCGCAGTAATCACTGCCACCAGTTATCACAAACTCATAACCTGGTAAATCTATAGCCTCTCCTTTTAATGGATCACCTATCTTCATGCCGATAAGATTCTTAGCATTAGGCTCTCCAACTGTTCTTTGAAAACATTTACCTGTTTTAGAATCTGCAATAGTAAGTTTGAATTCAGCCATAATATTCCCTCCACATAAATTTATATACAGAATTAAGTTAACATTTATAAAGCTTATGCAATTAGGAAAAATATATAAATAAATCTAACTAATATTTTTAAAAAGGTAATGAAAATCCTAGATTTTCAGAACCTCCAAAAATTTTCAATTTTTGATAGGTGATAGGTTGACTTCAGAAGAACTCTTAAAAAAATTTGGCTTTGAACAAGAAGTTGCTGAAGAAGCTAAAGATATATATCTTCCTACTCCTTTTCCCCAGCCTTTAAAACGTTATAGAGTTGTTTGGGAAGTCTATAACATGTCTATGGAAGAGAGTTATTATTGGATTCTACGATATATTAATCAAGATTGGGGCTTTCCTCATGTTCTTAAAACAATTGATGTTTTTGCAGCAGCAGAAAATTCAGCTTTTTTTGGTGTTTCTCAGCAAAGGATTGGTCTGCAGCAGGATAAAGTAAGTCAATTTCTTGCAACTATTGGCAAAATGGTTAAAGAGCTGTTCCAGCTAGTAAGAGAGCTGAGAATAATAGATGAAAGACTAACTTATTATGAAGAGAGCTTTAGAGGTATAGAAAGCTCTGAAATCACCTTAAAAGGATACTGGGTTGATTTAGTAGAAGGTGGAGCTAAAAATCCAGCCTCTGTTTTTGGAATGGCTAGAGAAGTTCAGTTTACATCTTTGCCAGACTTATTCTTTTCAACACATCCAAGAACTTCTGAAGAAGTAGACAGAGTAGTAGATACTCAGAGAGCAGGCTTTAACAAATCTGTTAGAAATGCTCTAAAAAGAAAACTTAAAACATTCCTTGTTTGGAAAGACAGAACCAATAAAGAAATGAGAACAAGAAGAATATTTACTCTAAAATATCTCAGACAGCATTATGATATAATAAAGATGTATATGACCTGGGTCAGGCCATATTTAAGGCATATTAGAAGGTTAACCTTAGATGAAGACAAGGTTCTAACACCTGAGATGGTTTCTGCTTTTGAAGGCAGTATGATTGAAGTTGAATTCTTAGCCCATAAACTTCCAGTGAATGATAAAAACCAAGTGCAAAACAAAGTTTATCATTCCTGCATTCTAGCACATTTCCTTTATAGAACAAGACCTAGTATGTCTTATCAGCAAGAGGGCTATCAAAGAGGACCGATACATGTAGGCAAATTAGAAATAGATCTAAGAGCTTATGTATGGAAAAAAGATAAAATTGATAAATATGTTGAAATGAAAAAACAAGAAGATTTTGAATTAATGAAATCAATTTCTGGTTCAGTCAAAGCAGCAATGACAGCATTAGGAGGAGAGTTAGAAAAATATTTAGAAGAAGCAGGAGAAGAAATAACAGCAGAAGAAGGTGCTATAAAACCAGAAGCAAAAACTTCTAAACCAGGCTTTCTTAAAAGATTTAGAGCAGAATTTTTAGGCCCTTCAGAAGAAAAAAAAGCCAAAAAACCAAGAGTATCAGGCAAAGATAAAATAAAATTAACAGCTGAAAAAGGTTTTGCAGAAAAAATAGTTAAAGCCACAATGTTTTATGTTTTCAAAAATTACAAAAAAGGCCACAGAATGGTTATGTGGTAATAATTTTTTATTTTTATGCCAGAAAAAACTGAGTTAGACGAATTAAAGAAACTTTCTCCACAAGAAAGAATAAAAAAACTCAAAGAACTCCAGAAAAAAGATAAAGAAGAAATCGAAAAAGCCCAAAACCTAATTCTTGAAAGTGAAGAAGATATGGCAAGAGAAGAAGAAGTTAAAAAAATGCCTATTCCTCAACTAAAAGCAATTGACATAGGAAGTTTATTCTCATCAGAAGAAAAAGAATTATTCAGAGCAAAGAGATTTATTGAAGTAAAAAAACCAGAAGCAGAAAAAGAAAAACCAGCACTGCCTAAGCCAGAAGAAAGACCTTTAGAAGAAGTAGCAGCAGAAGCAGAAATTCTTAAAATAGAAGAAGAAAAAGCGCATGCCCAGTATCTTAACCAATTGAGTGAGCAGCCAGCAGATAAAATATACAATAGAATGAAAGAGATCTACAGCGAAGCTAAAGAAAAAGGATACATCTCTCCTGGTAGAATGGAAGAAATAAACAATCTTGGATATGCTAATACAAGAAAATTTGATGACGCAAGAGTAGGAGAATATTCACCTACGCAAGAAGCAGCGCGTGAAATGGTATTAACTCAAAAAATGAAGAATATGCTGCAAAGAATGTATAAAGCATAAGGTTTAAATATGTCAGAAATTTACATTAGTCTAATTAACCAGTGGTTGAAAGCTGTATTTTGTTTCAGAAGGTAGTAAATTTCTGAGCATGCTCAAAAACCACGTTTTTGACAAAAACAAATCAATTAAATAACTAAAATGGTCACATTTAGTTCCTACACAACACCAATGCAAAGAGATTATGGAAAGCCTGCACCAGATGATATTTCTACAAATGATGCAGGAGTTGGAGTAGGAGACATAGGAATGTCAGTTCCTATGGGAATTTCTGCAGCAAATGTACAAGGTATTTCAGCAAAGCTTAGACAAGGTGCAAATGCACTAGAAATAGCATTTCCAGGAGCTGTCAGAGGAACAAGACAAGCACATACACCTGGAATGTATGGTGAAGATCAAAGAGAAGCTATGAGAGAATTAGCTAAAATAAATGAAGTCAAACTCACAACCCACGCAAGTTATGGTATAATGGGTCTTGCTGGAATGGACCAGCAGGGCAATTTCTCAAAAGAACAAAGAAAATTAGCTGTAGATGAGATTAAAAGAGCAGTAGAATTCGCAGCAGATACTGCTCTAGGCGGATCTGTTGTAGTTCATACAGGAGAATTTCAGAGGCCTATTTCAGAAGAAGCATGGGCAAAAAACCCAGATGGAACTTTTAAATTTTTAGGACACAAAGAAGAACCAGAAAGAGCAATCATCAGAGTAGTTGATGACAGGACAGGACAAGTCATTCAGCAAGTCAGAAAAAATCAAAAAGTTGCAAGACCTATCTGGAATAAATATGAAGAAAGAAATAAAGAATATTGGGATGAGAAAAGTGGAAAAAGTTATACAGATGCAAATGGAAATAAAGTTAATTCAGGAGATTATATTGATTATGAGGGTAATAAAATAGATATAAAGAACAGAGTTCCTGTTTATGATACAACAACAGGCCGTTTTAAAGTTGAACTGTATGAATGGAAAGACTTTATCAGAGAAGCAGAAGAAAGAAATAAAATAAAATCTCAAGAACTAGGAATTCCTGTTGAGCAGTTGTCTGAATATGAAAGAATGCTGCCTGAAGAAGCTTTTTTAAAAGCAACTTTAGAAACAAATGAAGGCCATAGCAGAGGTTGGGCAGGTTATTATGCACAGGGTTTTGATAAGGCAAAAGAAAATTTAGCTAAATTAAGAAAATCTCTTGAATATTACAAAAAGGTTGAAGCAGCAACTCCTGAAGAAGATATGTGGAAACTGCGAAGAAGATTTGGTGAAGAAACAGGACTAGTCCCGCCTGAATATAAATTGCCTTCAGAAATATTAGAAGAACAACTTACAAGCGCTGGAAGAAGAATGGAATTTGAACATCAGGCATCTACATCACAGCAGCAGCAAGCAGAAGATTCATTCGAAACACAGCAGCATGTATTGAGTGCAAGAAAATATGCTTTAAAAGAATCTTTTAGATCTTACGCAGAATCAGGAATTCATGCAATGGATACAACAAGATCAAAAGGCCTTGAAAAACCTGTTTTTGTTACAATGGAAAACATCTTTCCAGAAAGCTATGGTTCTCATCCAGATGAATTAAAAAATCTTGTTTTGGAAAGCAGAGAAACAATGGCAGAAATGCTTCATGAAAAAAGAAATGTTTCAATGGAAGAAGCAAGACAACTTGCAGAAACACATATTAAAGCAACCCTTGATACAGGCCATCTTAATACATGGAGAAAATATTGGCAAAATGATTCTAACAAATCATTAAAAGAAAATGATGATGATTTCAAACAATGGCTGCTTCAGAAAACAGAAGAACTTGCAAAAGAACAAATAATAGGTAATGTGCACCTAGCTGATAACTATGGCTACCAAGATGACCATTTAGCTCCAGGCATGGGCACAACACCAGTCAAAGAAATGACAGCCATATTAAGAAAATATGGCTATAAAGGAGCATTAACAGTTGAGCCAGGAGCAGATGCTTCAACAGATTTAGGAGATTTCTGGGGATTAATGAAAACATGGAGATTATTTGGCAGTCCAGTTTATGGAGCACATGGCCCTGTTTCAAGATCAGTATTAGATTCGCCAAAACCAAGTTGGGCAGATATCCAGTACAGTTATTTTGGTCAAACTAAACCGCCATATTATGTATTTGGTCCATACTCTCCATCACAAGATTGGACATTATGGACTCAAGTGCCATTAGAGTAAAAATGACAAACTATTATATCAGATATAATTATCCAGAAATAGAATATTCTTCTACAAAAGCTAGTTATGAATTTACTCAAACAGGTCTTGAATTTTTAGATAAAGACTATTGGAGTGGGGTACCATTCGAATAAATAAATTCAAAGAATTAAAACAAAAATACGACGAATTCTATAATTCATTTCTCAAAAAAGGCAAGCTCCCGATGGGAGACACTGAAAAAGGTTTTTGGGGAGCCGCTATTACAGAGCACCTATATGAATTCTTTAAAAAAATCAAATTACAGAATTATAAAAACTTTCTAGACTTAGGCTCAGGAGATGGAAAAGTTGTTTTAATAGCTTCTCTGTTTGGTGTAAAAGCAACAGGAATAGAGTTTGACAAAGATTTAATTAAAACTTCACAAAAAATAAAAAATGAATTAAAACTAAAAGCAGATTTTATTCAATCAGATTTTTTTAAACATGATGTTTCAAAGTATGATATAATCTTTGTCAATCCAGACAAAGGTTTTGAAAATGGCTTAGAAGATAAATTAATCAAAGATATGAACCCAAAAACAAAATTGCTTGTCTATAATCAAATATTTCTTCCAAGATTCCTCAAAAAAGGAAAAACAACTTGGTTTGATCAAGTTCCAGTCATTGAATACAAAAACAAATAAACATATATACCATATCCCCAATATTTAAAAGTTAAATAAATTAAAAATCAAATAATGAAAGAAAAAAAATTATGTCCTTCTTGCAACACACCATTAGAATCAGGCGTCACAACCTATACTGATAAAGAAGGTTCTGAAAAGTGTCTTATTTGTAAAACAATTATTGGTTAACAAAATTCAATTTCTTCTTTTTCAATCTTAACTTTGCATCTTAATTTCTGAATAAACTCTTTTGCTAACTCTGAATCATATTTTTTTAAAGCATCTAAATGTTGTTTAGCTAAATCAATAGATTTTCTGCATCCAAAAGAACAAGGAAAATGATTAATCAAAGTTATATCAAAATCTCTTTTACAAATATTTGTGTAAAACTGGAATTTCTTTCCTTTGCTGTTTTGTAAGACTAAATGAACATAATCATTAGTGAGCTTTGATTGCATTGGTTCATTTTGAACAAAGAAATTAATACAGCATTCTGGATAGCCAAGTGATAATCCTAAATCCTTGTTGTTATTCTTGAATTCATAAGCATTTGCAGTAGCAGCTAATTTTTCATCTTTTGAAATGTAAACAAAAAACATACCTCTTCTTGGATCATCAATATTAACTTTAATGCCTTTATTGCTGTATTCTCCTTCTCCTGCATCTAATATTACAACCTTAAAAGAACTTTTTTCAAAATGTAACTTGTTTAGTTTACAAAATTCTTCTATTTGGCTTAATTCTCCATCATAAAACCCATGTCTAACAACAGGTTTTATATCTTCCATTAGATAAAGAATTTCTAAAGCCTTTGTCTTAGTTCCAAATATTTTAACTAAATCACGAATCATTTATTTGATTAAAATTTTAGAATTTATATATTTTTTAGTTTAAACAAGGATTATACATTAAAGTTTCATATAAACTCATATCTGGTTTTTCCTTAACAGTTTGTCTGACTAATCTATTAGCAGTGCTATGCCTTTCTAATCTTCTTTCTCTAGCATATTTCATATCATCTATTATATTCTCTGTTATGCTTTTGCCGTCATAAACATTATGATGATAGTTAGTTTTGTTAGTTCTACTTATAATCTCAGATGGATTGTAAAGGGGAGTTAATTCATTCCCTTTCTCCATAGCAGCATAACCAGCTGATTCAAATATCCCTGCCACCTGAATTCACCTCAATAAATCCCTTTATCAAATCAAAATAAATATCTAAAGCCCCTCTTCCCTTATTAATTAAATCTAAAACAAAATCAAGAGCAACATTATGCACACCATTCTTAGCAGGCCTGTCTAATTTAATTGCAGTAGATAAATTTGCAATATTATGTTCTTTTATTGTTTTCATCCAAGCTAAACTAAATGCAAATGCCTTTGCCTCTTCATCCCGCACACTATTAAGTTGTTTAGTTAAGCAATGTCCAAGTTCATGACCAATTGTGAGCATTAATTTATCTAATTCTCCTTTTCTAACAAATATCTCACTAACTAAACCAAATTTCTTTCTATTAATTGCAAAACCCTGTATTCCAGGATCCCAGTTTCCTCCAATTTTACTGTGGATTTTTTCAAGCTGTTCTCCAGAAACAACTGCTATCCTTACATCATCTGGGAATGGTTTTCCAGTTGTAAGCATAAACGCTTCTTCAACAAATTCTTTAATCTCAGCAGCATCTCCAACAAAAACAGTTTTTGGCCTGTTTAAATTCAAGAAATCATCTGTCACATGACTATATGTTTGTGTTAAAGATTGTTTAATTCTGTATTTTGCAGCTTTGTAAATATCTCTATTTCCATCATTACCATCATAAAACATCCTTGATTGAGGGCTTGCTGATTCAGATACCATATAAGATATATCTCCTGAACTGTAGCTTGCGCTACTTGAACTATAAGAAGCTACAGCGTTCTCTAATCCAGAGTATCCTCCACTGCTTGCTGAGCAGCTGTATCCGCAACTTGAACCTTGATATGCCATTTTATAGTGAGACATCTAAATCTCTATAGTACATATAAACGTCAGAAGTTTATAAAGATACATCAACTAAAACATCAAAAACTGAGACAAAAAAGTCATATATAGAATTATTTCTCTTTTACAACAAATCCACTAATTGTACTAAAACAAGGCTTCATCGGTGGTGGAAAAAAACCACTCATTCCAGCTTCGCAAAGCCTCATTCTTCCGCTATCATCAAACCATACCATTTTTATCTTAATAATACTCAAACTTAGTTATTTATAAAGCTTCGTAAAATTATGAAGTAATTTTAGAAGTTCAAAAATCGAAGATTTTTGTTACTTCGTGTTTTTTTATTCAATTCCTAATTTCTTAATCTTCCTATGCAAAGTTTCATATCTTAAACCAATCTTCTTAGCAGTTTTACTTACGTTGCCTTTACTTTCTTTCAAAGCTTTTCTGATATATGCTTTTTCAAATTCTATTTCTGCTTCATCCCATGACATTTCTATAGCAGGCAGTTCTTTTACAATATCACTGCTTATTTTATCAACATTCTTATACATTCTTTCTAATCTGCTTGGTCTTATAACTCTCTTGTAATGATCTAAGGTTTCTTTCAAAATACTATCAACAGCTTCTTTTTGAAAATACTGTGTTCTAATCATTTCTTTTCTAACTCTTTTAACATTAATTCCAAATTCTTTTATTGCTCTGTGTATGCTTCTTCTATTAAGGCCGCTAATCTCTGCAACAGCAGAAACATTTCCATAATGGCTTTGCAATAATCTTGTCAAAAACTCTTTCTTAAACAATTTCTTTGCAGCCTTGAATGATATAGAAGTATCAATTGGATAACTTATCAAAGGACTTCTCTCAATCCTGTCAGTAATATCTTTCCCAAACTCGCTTATAGTAATGCCAAGAAGTTTGTGCATGCTCTCATCTAGTATTGGCTCAACTTTATCTTTCAAAACCTTATCTAGAGTCTTCTTAACCATATATGATTAAATTGTCTCACTTATATTTAAAACTAATGGAAAAAGAAATGGTTACCAAAAATTTAAATATATTAAAAATAGTATTCTAAAAAAAAGGAGGTGACAGTATGAAAAATCAAGTTTTGGGAATAGCATTAATTTGTATTTTGCTTATTCTTGGTGTTTATGCATTTGGACCTCATACAAGATTCACAGCTATGAATGAAGTCTGTGTCTATTATTATGGGCCAGGAAATTCTTGTGAAGTTGAGGCAAAACATTGCAATCCAGAAGGCGGAGATACATACGTCTTATTAAGTACAGATGAATGTATTCTTCCAGAAGAAGCAGTTCAGCAAGAAACAGTAGCTCCTCTACCCACTGCGGCGCCAAAAGTTGAACAGCCAGCAATCGTAGAAACAGTAAGTTACCTATATATAGTAATTCCTTTATTGGTTTTATTTGCTTTATTAACTATTCTATGGATGGCATATGCACACAAGTATCATGCAGTAAGAGATGCTTTAGCAGCTTGTCTTTTTAAGAAAAGAACAATAGCTAAGGATCTGAGAATAGAACAAAGTAAGAGAATAAGACCAAAATGCCCAAGAGATGGCGCAGTAATGAAAATAAGCGGCCAATTAAAACAAGGACCTAAAGGCGGAATGAGAGCAACTTATGTTTGTCCAAAATGCGGACACAGGGCAATGAAAACATTACATCAATAATTTTTTTCTTTTATTTTTTTTAATTTGAATAAAAACCTTTAAATAGTATAAACAATAAAGTAATTAAAAAAGAGGGGATAGATTGAAATTTCTACTTAAACCAAAAGCAGATCCAAATATTATTAAGTACCCTAATGAGGACTTAACCTTAGCTAGATCTTTTGCAAAAAGAACAAAAGCAGAGCTAGGAGATTTTCTTAAACTTGTTGTTCTATTTGGTTCAGCAGCAAGAAAACAAGCATCATCAAGAGGAGATGTAGATGTTTTAATTGTAGTAAATGACCTTGCAATAAGAATGACAAGAGAAGTTATAGAAGCCTACAGATTAATCGTAGAAAAAATAGTTGGAAAAGTAAGTACAAGACTTCATGTAACTTCTATGACCTTAACTTCTTTTTGGGAATACATAAGAGCAGGAGATCCAGTTGCAATTAATATATTAAGAGATGGAGTTCCAATACTTGGAGCAGATATCTTCAAACCATTGCAATCTTTATTAATACAAGGAAGAATAAAACCAACTCATGAATCTGTTTGGGTTTATTTTGGAAGAGCACCAAGAACAATTACAAATTCAAAATGGCATTTACTGCAGGCAACTTTAGATTTATACTGGGCAGTAATTGATGCATCACATGCAGCTTTAATGCATATAGGAGAAACTCCCCCAAGTCCAGAATATGCAGCAGATTTGTTAGAAAAAAGGTTAGTAAGACAGCGTAGATTAGAGCAAAGATATGCAGATACAATGGAAAAGTTCTATAAAATTATGAAAGGAATTACTCATAGAGAAATTAAAGAGATATCAGGAAAAGAATATGATGATTATCTAATAGAAGCAGAAGCCTTTGTAAATAGAATGCAAGAATTTATTGAGAAATAAAACAAAAACTTTTTCTAGTCAAATAAATTTCCTCCTAGAATGACCTTTCAAAAATACAAAAAAGACTTCCTTAAGAAACTAGATAAGTCTAAAAAAGGAGCAATAGATAAAGAAATCCTTGCTTTAATAAATCTAATAAACAAAAATCCCTATTATTATACAACTTCTTCTTGTTCTGGTAGAATTGTTTTGTTAGAAAAAAAATCAGAAAAAAAACAAGAAGCAAAATGGTTATTGATAACACATAAAAAAACTAGCTTTAAAGAAATAAACTCAAAGCTTAAAAACCTTCCAAAATATCCTGTCTGGTTTAGATTTGAACCAATGATCTTACATCTAGCAGCAGATTCTATACAAAATGCTCAAAAAATAATAAATACAGCAAGAAATATTGGTTTTAAACGTTCAGGAATTCAATCAACAAGAAAAAAGATTATAATAGAGATTGCATCAACAGAAATCCTGAATACAATAATTGCAGATAAATCAAAGCTTCTTGTAAATGATGATCATCTTAAAATATTAATTAAAGAAGCAAATAAAAAACTAAAAAGAACACAAAGAAAAATAAAAGAATTATATAAGGAAATAAAAAAAATTTAGTAGTTAAATTGACCTTGGCCAAATCCACCTTTTGGCTTTACTAAAAACTTAACAACCACCAAGATTCCTGCACCCACAACAGCTAGTATTGCAATAACTAAAATTGCAACATATAATCCACTGCCTGTAAATGAGGTTTCTTCAGCAGTATCAACAACATAACCTTCAAATCCAGGTGGTAATCCGCCTGTTACATCAACGCCTGTGTTTACTACAACACTTCCATCTCCTTCATCTCCGCCGCTTGCAGATGAATCACTGCTACTAGGCTGCTGAATAGTTGTTGGTAGTGTACATTGCTCAACAAGCAATTCTTTTTGAACAACATCTGTATCATCATTATTTCTGTAAACCTTTACAGTGATTGGATAAATACCTAAAGGAAAGTTATCTGCCAAATCAATAGAGAATGTTTTTTTGTATGAGTTGTCATCAGCATCAGGGTTGCTGTCCAATTCTATTGAACTCTTTACAAAATCAATTCCTAGTTGTTGCCCTCTAACTTCTAATCTTATTCTGTCTCCCACATCTTCATCATTATCTCCTACATTGATTATCTCAACTTCGAAGTTTGCGTGTCTTGAACAGACTAAAATTTCAGGTGTCAACATAGCTTCTGATATTCTTATGTCGTGGCTTTTTTTGCTGACTTTAACAATAAAATCAACTGTCATATCATAGTCTCTATTTGAATCAGATGCTGCAATTTCCACAGTCATGTCATATTCTCCTTCATCAACTTTTAAAGGAACATCAAATATCATAGTTGCAGTTTCTGTTCTTCCTGGTGATATATCATCTACTGATATATCTTGCTCCATATCATCACCATCATCATCTATATTCAATATAATAGCATTAACTTCAACGTTCTCAATGTCAACATCTTCGCTAGATGTATATGTATTTTTTAACTTAACTCTCATCTTTATTTCGCTGTCAGGTCTTACATCTTTATCTACAGTTCCGCCTGTTTTATCTGCGCCGTCTTCATGATCCCCTTCAACCCAAAAATCAATATCATAAATCTGTAATTTTGAAGGATAATCTACTGTAACAGTAAAGCTTTGTACATCTGTATGAGTTCCATCTGTTACTTGTACACTAACACTATAATCTCCAGTAGCATTTGGAGTCCAGCTTATCACACCTGTATCTGAAGCAATTGTCATTCCTTCTACAGATGATAACAAAGAGTAAACTAATGTATCTCCATCAGGATCATTTGCTTGAACATTATAACTGTAGGCTTCATTTATATCAGCGCTTCTTACAGCATTTGATGTAATTACAGGAGCATCTGGTGTATTTGTTACAGTTATACTAAAGCTTTTGTCTGCATAAAGTGCACCACTGTCTCTTGCTCTTACAGCACAGTTTGCAGTTCCTGAAAAATCAGCAGCAGGTTTTATCTTTAAATCAGTGCCATCAGGATCAACCATACAGTCAACCTTGCTTGTATCTTCAGATCCAATACTAAATGTTATAGTATCTCCATCAGGGTCTGATACAAGAGCATTTACATTGCCGACTATAAATAAATCTGATTCTTCAGCAATAGTTTGTGAAGGAATAGAACTTGTCCATGTAGGAGCTCTATTTGTATTTTGTACATTAATTGTGACTGTTTCACTGTCTGAGCTATTTCCATCAATTACACTAAATTCAACAGAATAAACACCACTATCATCATAGTCTGTTGCCCATGAGAATGTAGCTTTTGTTTCATTATATTTAGTTAATGTTCCTATAGAAGTATTTCTTATGAAAGTTGAACTTCCGCTATCAGGAGCAGAACTTGTTATATTAAATTGAAGAGTATCTCCTTCGTTTACCATCTTATTTCCTATTAAATTTAAAACAGGATTTGCACTAACAGTTGCTATAGAAAGCATTAAAACAATTAAAATTCCCATTAAAAGCTTTTTCATCTTCATATCCTCCCTATTTATATATAACTATAATTGCCCCCATATATAAGTGATATTATTCCAGAGTAGTAGCAGTTCATATTTAAATATATGTATACTGTAGTATCTATATTAATCAAATTTTCTGAGAATATCTCTTAAAGTAGTATTATCAATATAGCCATTACCAGAATTTACAAATGCAACCTTAACATCAGTTCCTAACTCTCTCAAAACCTCAACAGATTCACCAACTTGCCCTTCTAAATTATTGCCAATCATTAAAACCATGGGAACATTACCATTTGATTCAAGGCCAATTGTTTCTAACGCAGCTATAACATCTACACCAATGCCGCATCCTTGAACAATGTACAAACCAAACTGCTGTTGCCCCATATAATGTGCTATACCTCTACTTCCAACACCTACATCTCTTATAGTAGTACAATCCTTTGCTTCACCTGACTGCAAACCAAGCCTATTCCTCATTTTATATAATCGCTTTATATTAGGATCAACAATAAGAACTCCTTGTCTTCTAACTTCTTCTACAAATGCTTCATCAGTCCCTGTATAATCGCCATTTCCCATAAATAAAAAACTTTCAGAAGTTATTTATAAAATTTTTGAAAATTATTTGCCCCATTTCAGCAACGCTTTATGCAGAGCAATATGATTTTCTGCATAATCTTCTAAAGAAACACTCTTTAAAGTTGCTTCAAGTGATTGTCTTACAGCTTTTGCTCCATGAATAGTGCCATCTGGATGACCATGACATCCTCCGCCAAACTGCATTATTATATTGTTCCCCATTGCTTCTATTAAAGGAGGTATTTTTCCAGGATGTAATCCTCCACTACAAACAGCAAAAACAGGTTTAACACCAAACCACTTCTGCTCTAAAACATGTGCAGATTTATTTGAATGAATTATCTGCTCTTCAATTTCTTCTCCTATTAATTCAACTTCTTCTTTTCCTCCTTTCATCTTTCCAACAATAGCACCAACATGAATCTGGTCAACACCAATTAGTCTAGAACATTTTGCAATAGTTAACATACTAATACCATGTTTTGGATCTTCAGTAAAAGCACCATGACCTGCTCTATGAGCATGTATTACTAAGTCTAAATCAGCTTGTCTTAAACTTTGCAAACCAGCCCATCCAGCAGTTATTATATCAATCATAACATATTCTCCGCCTTCTAATTTGATAATTCTTGCTCTTCTTATCATTTCATCTGTTTCAGCAGTAGTATTTGGCATGTACATCTTTCTTTCTCCTGTTTTTCTTTCAGCCAAATCTCTCATTTTTAG
>JAHWIM010000063.1 GCA_019322535.1 Candidatus Woesearchaeota archaeon | reverse complement strand
TATTGATCATATCCTTCTTTTCTTCCAATCCAATTTCTCTGCATTATTTTAATTCTTTCAGGCCACTGTAAATCATCAACCATTTCTAAAAGCTCATCAGCATATTCTGTTGTTTTAATAAACCATTGTTCTAAATCCCTTTGTTCAACATCTGTCTCTTTATGTCTCCAGCATTTTCCATCATGAACTTGTTCATTTGCTAATACTGTATTACATTTAGGGCACCAATTAACAGGTGCTTTTCTTCTGTCAACTAAGCCTTTTTCCATAAACTTCAAGAAAAAATACTGATTCCATTTGTAATACTCAGGAGTACAAGTACTTAATATCCTGTCCCAATCATAGCTTAAACCAAGAGACTTCTGCTGGCTAATAAAATTACTAATAGCATTATCAGTAAATTCTTTTGGATGAACCTTTGCTTGTATTGCAGCGTTTTCAGCAGGAAGCCCAAAAGAATCATAACCCATTGGATAAAGAACATTAAAACCATTCATTCTCTTAAATCTTGTATAAACATCTCCAATAGTGTAATTAAAAGCATGGCCCATATGCAAACCAGAGCCAGAAGGATATGGAAACATCTCTAAGCAATAATATTTAGGCTTATTTACATCCTCTTTTACTTTGAAAACCTTTTCCTTTTCCCACTTTTCTTGCCATTTCTTTTCTATCTTGTGGAAATCGACCATAGAGAACAGAGTATTATAAAGAATTTATAAATCTTACTTCAATTCTTCCCTGTAAATACTTAAAATCTCTTCTTTCTGTTTAGGATAATTAACAAACTTACCAATCTTAAAATATTTCTTATATAATTTATCTTCTTTACTCTTAGCTTCTTTCAAAAACCTTTTCTTAAATAAATTCATCAAATAACCTTTTGCTCCATTTTTATAAGCAAGATAAAAAGCAAACATGTCTTGTTCTTCAATTTCTTTGCCTTTATCATATCTATCAGCTTCTTTGTCAGAAAACAATAAATGATATCTTAAGAATTTCTTATCAAACATATTTCTCTTAAATCCAAGTTCCCTGGGATCAACTCCAACTCCTTTTGCTACAGTAAAAAGAAAAGCACAACTAGTGCATCTATAACACCATCTTGGTTCATCAACAGCATCTAAACAAGCGCAACTTATCTGAAACTTACCTAATTTCTTATATCTATTATGCAATATTTTCATTATTGCAATATCACTTAAAGGCTCAATAACGCTTTTCACAAAAACCTTTTTCCTAGTTGCTTTTTCAATCAATCTGCTCAAATTTCTTGTTCCGTGGATAGTCTGGTCATAGCTTGCATAAGTCCAAAAACCATCTTTATTTCTAAATTGTTCATTTAAATCTCCTTCATTTCCCATCATTATGTACTTTGCTTTATAACTAGCACATAAAGGCAAAGCCAAAAATCCAAAACTTGTAATTAAATGGCCATATCCAACACAACTCTCTCCTTTATTCCAAAATTCAAAATCATTAAGATTTTCAACTTCGTTCAAAACAACATCAAATCTTATCCCTTCTTTCTCAGCAATCTTTTTTCCAGCTTTTATCTTGATTCTGTTTTCTGTTGGAGAAACAGTATCATTTACATAAAAACAATTTGGCTCTAAACCAATTTCTTTACAAACACCTAAAGTCAACAGACTATCTTTTCCAAAAGAAATAGGAATAACTGCTTTTTCTTCAGTATCTTCTTCAAAAAAAGGCTTCTTTGTAACCTTGCTTTTAAATCCATACTTTATTTTAAAAAATCTATCAATAGTTTCTTTTGTTTTGTCTTTATAATCCTCAACAGCAGAAGGAATATCTCTCAAAACCATCTTCCTAAATTCTTTGTTAAAAAAAGGAGTTGCTGTATTATATTTAACCTCATCAAATCCAGCAACAAGAGGGCTGCAAATTGTCAATAAACCAGTGACATTATCTTTCCAAAAATCTCTGCCAGAATAAGATTTCCAAATACTTCTAGGATAAGTTAATCTAAAATTTCTTTTATTAAAATTAAAAACAAGCCCTTTAGGGGCTTCTCTAACAACCACCCTCATAAAAAAAAGAAAGAAGTTAATTTATTTAAAACTTTTTAAACTGTCCAGAAAGGTCTATCAAATCAACTTGTCCTAAGAAAGTTGCTCGGCAACAATATCTATCTAATCCTAATTCATCCAAAATCTTTTTTCTATCTTCTCCAGCACTTTCAGTATATTTCTCCCACAAATGTGCAATTGGTTTTCCACAGCTCCAGCATCTTATTGGAATTATCATTTTTTAATCACCTGTATGATTTTTGTCTTTTTGATCTTGCTTTGCCATGTGTGTTTGGCTTGCGTGTTTCTTTTCTTCTGACATCAGCAACTAATAAATGTCTGTCATAATCTGAAAAAGGTTTTTCTAATCTTTTAGTGTGTTTTACTAATGCTTTGGCAAGAGCTAATCTAGCTGCTTCTGCTTGAGCCATGTATCCCCCGCCAAATACATTTATGCTAACATCAACTGTTTTAGCAACATCTCCTGCTAAAATTAATGGCTCTTGTAGCTTTAATCTCGCCATGTCTGGTTGATACAAATCCATCAAATTATTATTAATTTTAACAACACCCTTACCTGGTCTTAAAACTGCTCTAGCAACTGCTCTTTTTCTTTTCCCAGTTGTTTTAATTAATTTTACCATTTTGCACCTGTTTCTTTACAAATTCTGCTAACCTCGACATATTTTAAATAAGGTAGTTTTTTAATATGGGCATTTTCAATAGTTTCTGCTTTCTTATCCTTAAGAGTGTCAGGAACGCCTGTATAGCACTTAATTCCTTCATAAGCTTTTCTTCCGCCTTGTCTTTTATAAGGTAGCATTCCTCTTATTGCTCTCCTAACAAACATGTTTGGCTTTCTTGGATAAAAAGGACCTTTGAAAGTATTGCCCCTTATTTGCCTTTTCTTATATTTCTCAATAACATTTGCTTTACTTCCTGATATCATTGCCTTTTCACAATTAATAACATCTATTTTTTCTCCAAGCAATGCTTTTTTAGCTATAAAACTTGCCATTCTTCCTAACAAAAGATCAGTTGCGTCTATTATCATTTTAGCTAACCTATAATCCTTATCCTTTTTCCTTTAGGGCTTTCTTTTATTAATTCATTAATTGTTATTGCTTTTCCAACTTTATTGATTTTCTCAAGAGCAGATCCTGAAAACTTAAATGCAGCAACAATAACATTATGATCTAACTCACCTACTCCCAAAACTTTCCCAGGAACAACTATTGTCTCTTTATCTTTTGTATATTTATTTATTTTATACAAATTAACAATTCTTCTCTGCCTAGTTGATTTTTCTAGATCTTCAGCCACTCTGCTCCATAAATTAACCTCGTGCTCTCTACTTTTTTTCCTTAATTCTCCAATTAAATTTTTCAATTCTGGATTTGTTGGTCCTGTGCGTTTCATTTTAACCTAAAGCGTGATGCGAGGGACGAGGTTCGAACTCGCGTAGGCACTAAGCCACATGGCCCTCAACCATGCCCGTTTGGCCACTCCGGCACCCTCGCAAACTTGTTTGTGAGGATGCTTACTTGAGCCCTTTAACAAATAACTCACATTTCTTTGTGAGTCTATCTGCTGCTTCTTTTACTATATCTCTAGGATCTAATTGACCCCAGCTTTCAATATTAAAAATAAAATCTGTTTTGCTTCCAACTACTTTAATCCCATCACAAGCATCAACACATGCTTTGCATAAATGACACTTCAATAAATTCTTGTCATTTATACTTAATTTTCCATCTTTAAAATCATAAACATTCACAGGGCATGCTTTTGCAGCTTTCTCACAACTCGTTGCTTTGCTGCTTAATTCAACCAAAGGATAAGCCTTGTAATAAACCAAACCAGGAGTCCATTTAGAATGGTTTTTTCCTTGTCCAAGAACCGCAACAGCTTCAAGTTCTACTTTTTGCCCTTTTAACAATTTAACAATAGGCATCTTTGGATAAACTGGTTTTACTTTTGCATCCCTTGTCTTAATTTCACTAGCATAAACCATCCCGCTTTTCTTTGTACTTAATGTCATCTTTAGTTGACATCTAGCACAACCTTTTCCTTTGCATTTACATTCTACAGGTAGATTATAGCTCTTCAAATCTGTTGATAAAGGCATTAATCCTAGTCTATGTGCAACTATTTCATCATATAATGCAGAACTATTATCTCTAAATTCTACATCTTCTATCGCCATTGTTGGAACTTCTTCAACAATCATTCTTCTAAGTGTATTAGCTAATGTAGCATTGATTCCCTTAATTAAAAAACTAAGCTTTCCTTTTTCTTTGACTTTTTCTAAGACAGATATATCCATTTTTATACCCTCCGGCCTCTCCTACCTCCTTTTTTTCTGCAACCGTCGTGAGGTATAGGTGTTACATCTTCAATAATTCCAATTCTTAAACCCATTCTTGATAATGCTCTTACAGCAGCCTGTGCTCCAGGCCCAGGATTAGTAGGACCATTATGACCGCCAGGAGCCTTTATCTTAACATGAATTCCAGTTATTCCATTATCAAGAGCAATTTCAGCTACTTTTTTAGCAGCAACCATGGCAGCAGTTGGTGAAGATTCCATTCTGTCAGCTTTGACAACTTGGCCTCCGCTTGACTTTGCAATGGTTTCTGTTCCAGTAACATCTGTAATATGGATAATAGTATTATTATAACTGCTATAAATATGAGCAATTCCCCATTTCATTCCTCCTTCTCTCCTTATCATTTTACTTTTTTCTCCTCAACTTTCTTTTCTTCTTTTACTTTCTTTTGTTCAGCTTTTTTTGGCTTTGTTTTTTTCTCTTCTGTTTTCTTCTTAGGTGCTTCCTTCTTTTTCTTTTCTTTTGGAGCAAGTTTTTTCTTCTCTACTGCTCTCTCTGGATGTTCAGTGCTAAACAAACTAGATGACGTTGAAAAAGAGATAGCATCTTCCAATCCTTTTGGAACTAAAAAACCAGGAGCAGTTATTTTTTTATTATTAATCATTATATGTTGATGTGTTATAAATTGTCTTGCTTGTTTCACGCTTCTAGCAAGGCCTTTTCTAAGAATAACACTTTGTAATCTTCTTTCTAAAATATCTTTGATACTAAGTCCAAGAACATCTTCTACTCCTGCATTTTCTGGTAAAACACCTAAATTGACTAATTTTGTCAAAAGCTGAACTTTTTCTTTTTCACTTTGTTCTGTTTTAGTTCTAATAAGTTTCTTAACTTGTTTTTTAAAACTTCTTAACTTAGAATCAGCTTTCCAGACTTCGCTTTTATTCTTTAGACCATACTCTTTCAAAAATTCTTTTTCCTCATCAATTCTCTCCTTTTGCCAAGGATGTGATGGTCCAGAAAATTTTTTTCTTATTCTTCTTGGATCTCCCATTAATATTCACCGTTTATTTGCCAGCCTTTCCTGCTTTGGATTTTTTAACTCCTGTGACTTTTCCCTTATTTCTTCTAAAGTTGCTTTTTGTTCTCTGCCCCCTTACAGGTAAACCAAACATATGTCTAACTCCCCTGTAGGATTTGATTTTCTTCATTTTCTTAATATCATTATCAATTGTAAAGTCTAAGTCAGAAGTTATTAAATGCTTATCAACATTATCTTCATAATTCTTTCTTCTATTAAGAGTCCAGCTAGGTAAATTAAATTTAGAAGTATCTTTAATTATCCCATCTAACTTGCTAATTTCTGCTTCATCCAAATAACCTGTCTGTTTAGCCTTGTCTACACTAGCTAAACCGCACAAAATATTAGCAAATTGGAATCCAACTCCTTTTATTTTTCTTAGAGCAAAAGCTATTGGTTTATTGCCATCTAAATCAGTATTTGCAATTCTTACTAAATGTTTAAATTCTTTTTCAGCCATTTTTAAGAAAGCCAGAATTCTATTTATCTGCCCTATAAGACGCTCTTATAGAAC
>JAHWIM010000062.1 GCA_019322535.1 Candidatus Woesearchaeota archaeon | reverse complement strand
TCTTCTTATCATTTCATCTGTTTCAGCAGTAGTATTTGGCATGTACATCTTTCTTTCTCCTGTTTTTCTTTCAGCCAAATCTCTCATTTTTAGAGTTAATTGTACTCTTTTCTCAAATTTGTTAAATGCCATATTGCTCAAATTTTCATCATATTTTACTAAATCTAATCACCCTACCCATGCTTCATAAGCAACTTTAGCATGCTGTTCAGCAGTTAAACCAACTTTTGGCTTTACAATAGTTCCAACTAAAGGCCTTTTCTTAACTTTCAATAATTTTCTAACACCTTTAATTCCAAATCTTGGTCCTTTAAACTTCTTAATAATAGATTTAGGAAAAGAAATATCCTGCAGTCTTAGATTTTTTACTGCTTTCATTCCAAAAATATTCCCACCAATACTGCTTAATATCTGAGGCATATTCCCTGCTTCAAATAATTCAGAAGGATAAGCAATTCTTACAACATTTCTTGTTTTGTTCATATCAAAAATATGTGGTTTTAATCTTCTTGCAATCTGCTTGTTCATAGTTGCAATATCTGTCCATGTTCCTATGCTGCTTTCAGCAGCAACATGCTCGCAAGCCCTTTCAAAAGAAATCTTATTTGGTTCTAAATAAAATTCACAAACCAAATCTTTTTTACCTGGCTTATAACTCAAATTAGTATATTGAAGATTAACCATATCACACCCTTTTTTAAAATAATTTAGAAATAAGTACTATATAATTGTTGTGGTTAACTAACTAATCACTTTTTCCCATAATAAAACATCTTCTCTACACTGACATCTTCTGAGTTAAGTCTTCCTTGTTTTGGATGGAAGTTTTTATCTTTCTTTTCTTCTTTAGGAGTTTCTTCTTCTAATTTCTCTTGCTCTTCTGTAGCTTCTTTAACATTCTTTCCTTCTAACTCAGTATTTGCAACAGACCTATTTTCACCAGCAACCTTCAAGTTCCTAATTTCTTTTTTGATGTTGTCAATATCTCTTGCCAAAATTTCCAAAGCAGCTCTGAATTTCTGCAAGTCTTTTTGAGTGTATTCTTTTGTTCTCTCAATGACACTCCTTAATGTCTCAAGATCTTGAGAAGCAGCATTTTGAGGAGTTTGACTAGCTTTTGGTTCTGGTCCAAGCGCATCAGTGCGAGAACTTACAACTTTCTTATCTAGATATTTTTCTGCCATCTTAACAGCTTCTTCTCTTGTTGAACAAACACCTTTTTTCAAAAGTTCTTGAACCATATTGTTTATTTTTTGTATATCTTCAATGCTTATTTTAACCACCTCACTATTCTTCTTCCTGTTTCTCCTCTTTTTTCAGCATCTTTTCTTCTTCTTTAACTTCTTCAACCTTTTCTTTTAATTCTCCAGGCACAATAAATTTTTCTTCTTTTCTTTTCTTGATCTCATCTCTTATTTCCTGGACCTCTTCTTCAATTTCTTTTACAACTTCTTTTTTAGCTGGCACAGCATGAGGTATTTCTTCTCTTTTTTCAAAAACATCCTTGGTTTTTTCAATCAAACCAGGTTCTTCTTTAATCAGTTCATCTGCGTCAGGTGCACTTTCTCTTGCTTTCATTTCATCTAAACTTTCTTTGCTTTCTTTCAGCATCTCTTTAGCACGCTTAACAGCTTCGTCCATAGATGCAACTAATTGATTATCTTTCAAGGTCTTTGCAAGTTTGTTTACTTTTTCAGCTTCTTTTGCATCCATTTTAAGTAATAGTAGAGAATTTATCTCCACCTATTTGATAAATCCGCTTTCCTCCTTTCTTTTTTATTACTTTAAGAACTCTTCCTATAAAAATAATGTGGTCTCCTGCTTCAATTTCCTGTTCAACCTCACATTCTAAGCACGCAAGAGCATCTTTTAATCTGCAGCTGTCTATTGTTTCTGCATCCTCTTTTTCAAGCCCAATTTTTGCAAATTTATCTATATGCTCTCCACTAATTCTTCCAGCTAACAAAACTTCTTTTTTCATAGAATAAGGCATAAAATTGACTACAAAAGACCTGCCTTTTCTTATTATATCAAGAGAATATCTTTTCTTACCAACTGAAATAGCATAAAGCGGTGGCTCAAATGCAACAGGCATATGCCAGGCAGCTGTCATAACATTATCTTTTTCCTCTTCTTTTGCTCTGAATTTAGGAACCATATGAGCTCTAGAAGTTATTAGAATAACCTGTCTTGGATTTACAACATCTCGCATTTCTGCCATTTTTTTCTCTTAAATCTTTTAATTTTATATATTTTATGCAAAGAAAATAATATCTTTCTCTTCTTCAATCACTTTTTCAATTTTAAACAATTCTTTTATTTTCTTTTCAATAAATTCTCTTTTAGAACTCTTTTTCAAAAATGTTAAAACAAATCTATCTTTGCCAACTCTTTTTATTTCATTTAATCCTTTTTCAATATCTTTAAAATTCTGTATTGCAGTAATACTAATAACAATATCAAAAAAATCATCAGGATAAGGAATATCTTCTGCAGGAGCTAACTTATATTCTACTTTATCTTTCTGCCTTGCTCTTTCTAATAATTTAGGAGCAGGATCAATACCATATCTTTTGCATTGCCATAGCTCTGTTGTTAACCCAGTTCCGCAGCCAACATCTAAAAGTTTATCTTCTGGCTTAACTTTCAAATGTTCAGCAATTAACTTAACTTTCTTCAGCTGTTCTTCTTTATGTAATTCCTCGTAACCTTCAGATATTTCATCATAATAATCTGCCATAATTAAGAAATAAACGATTTTTTTTAAATAATTTTCCACATCAGTCTGTTTGCGAGCGTAGCGAGCACGTATAACCTTCGCGCAAAAAGTTTTAAATACATTTTAATATTTTAATTAAACATTAACTTTATATAATTCTATAATTTACTAAAAACCATGGAACAAATACTATCTAAACTAAAAGAGCTGACTGGAAAAGAATTTATACAGCTCGCTGAAAGAGGAAATAAAGCAATCCAAATAGCTTTAGATCTAGCAAAACAATTAGAAAAAACAACTGTATTAATTCCAGACCAAGGAGGCTGGCTTACTTTTAAAAAATATCCAAAAAAGTTTAATCTTGAAATAAAAGAGATCAAAACAAAACAAGGTTTGTTAGATTTAGAAGACTTAGAAAAAAATGCAAGCCAAGAATCAGTTTTATTAACAACATCAATGCCTGGTTATTTTGCAGCAGAAGAAAACTTGCAAAAAATCCAAGAAATCTGCACAAAAAAAGGATGTTTATTCATTAATGATATCTCTGGCTCAATTGGAACAGATTTTGCAAAGTACGGAGATTTAATCCTCGCTTCTTTTGGAAAATGGAAACCAATAAATCTAGAATACGGAGGCTTTATTGCAACAAATAATAACGAATTTTATACTAATTTTGATGCTTCTTATTTTGAAGAAAAGAAATATGAAGAATTAATCAAATTATTAGAAGAACTTCCAGAAAGATTAAAAAAATTCCAAGAAATAAGAAAACAAATCATTGAAGAACTTGAAAGCTTTAAAATAATTCATAAAGATAAGCAAGGAATAAATGTCATTGTCAAATTTGATGACGATGAAGCAAAACAAAGAGTTATTAGTTATTGCAAAGACAACAAATTAGAATATACAGAATGCCCAAGATACATAAGGGTAAATGAAAACGCTATTTCAATAGAGGTGAAAAGACTTTAAGAATAAAATTTATAAATTGTAATTTTTTTATTATCATTATGTATGCTTACTGGTGGACAGGTGCAAAGAATTTTGGGGATCTATTAAACCCTTTATTAATTAAGAAAATTTCAGGAACAACCCCTATAAATTTATATCCTATAAAAGATACAATAGATTCTAATAAGATTAAAGAAATTAATTTAGTTATAGGCAGTATTCTTCAACAGGATTATTCTAACTTTGAAAAAAAGGTAAATATATGGGGCACTGGTTTTATACATAATAAATGGAATCCTTTTTTAAAACCAAAAAAAGTATGTGCTGTTCGTGGGCCGCTTACAAGAAAGATATTATTGAATAGTGGTATTAATTGTCCTGAAATATATGGGGATCCTGCCTTGCTTTATCCTAATTATTATAAACCTAAATTGAAAAAGAAATATAAGTTAGGTATTGTGGCTCATTGGTCTGAAAAAAATTCTAATCTTCTTGAAAATTTTAAAGATAAAGAAGATGTTTTAATAATTGATGTACAAAAAAGAATAAAAAAGATTATTAATCAAATATGTAAGTGTGAATTAATTGCATCAAGTTCATTACATGGCCTTATAATATCAGATGCTTATAAAATTCCTTCAACTTGGGTTTTTTTTGAAAGGAAAACTCAACCTTATTTCAAATACTTAGATTATTTTTTATCTGTCGGCCGTAAAGATAAAAAGCCCTTGTTGATTGAAAAAAGAACTAAACTTTCTGATATCTACAAAAGATTTTATGATTATGAAATTGAAATAGATTTAGATAAATTATATGATGCTTGCCCTTTCAAGAAATAAATCTTAGCATAAACTTTTTAAACAAAAACATTAATCCTTTAATTAGAGGTGCATCAACAATGTCATTAAAAATGCCAGAATCAATGGATGAATGTTTTTATTTTACAAACAGAACGTTAGACGATGGAAAAGGAAGCTGCATTGCTTGGGTTAAAAGACCAAAATGTCCAAAATGCGGAAAAGGAATTATGGGAAAGCCTGTTGACCCTAAGACAGGAAAAGTAAAATCAAGGGCTGATATTTACACATGTAAAGAATGCGATTATGAAGTAAGCAAAGAAGAGTTTGATCCTACCATGAAAGTTGAAATTCAATATAAATGTCCTTTCTGTGGAAACGAAGGAGAAGCTACAACAGAATACAAAAGAAAAAAATACAAAGGCGTAGATGCTTATGTTTTTGTCTGCGGAAAATGCAGTGAAAAAATAGGAATTACAAAAAAGATGAAAGCACCAAAAAAATAACAACAACCTTTATATATTCTTATTTTCTCTTTTTCTTCTATGGCAAAGAAATTTTACATAACAACAGCAATTGCATACCCAAATGGAAAACCACATATGGGTCATGCTTTGGAAATAGTGCAAGCAGATGTTTTAGCTAGATTTCACAAGCTTTTAGGAAAAGATGTTTTTTTTCAAACAGGAACAGATGAACATGGAACAAAGAATTGGCAGACTGCAAAAAAAGAAGGAAAAGAGGTAATGCAATTTCTAGATGAGAATGTTGGTGTTTTCAAAGAGCTTTACAAATTACTAAATATTTCTTATGATCAATTTATCAGAACAACTGATAAAGAAAAGCATCATACTGGCGCAATAAAATTATGGCAAGAGCTGGATAAAGCAGGAGATATCTACAAGAAAAAATACAAAGGATTATACTGCGCTGGATGTGAAGCATTCAAAACAGAAAGAGAATTAGTAGATGGAAAATGTCCTAATCATCCAACAAGAGATATTGAAGTTGTTGAAGAAGAAAATTATTTTTTCAAACTTTCAAAATATAAAGATGAAGTTATAGAAAAAATCAAATCAGATGAATACAAGGTGATTCCAGAGATAAGAAAAAATGAGATTCTTTCTTGGTTAAAGACTGCAAAAGATATAAGTTTTTCAAGACCAAAAACAAGTTTGCCTTGGGGAATTTCTGTTCCAGGAGACGAAAACCAAGTTATGTATGTTTGGTGTGATGCATTATCAAATTATATAACAGGCGTAGGTTATGGCAGAGATGAAAAACAGTTTAAACAGTATTGGCCTGCAGATATTCATATTATTGGAAAAGATATTCTTAGGTTCCATGCAGCTTTTTGGCCTGCAATGTTAATTTCTGCAAAAGTTTCTTTGCCTAAAGAATTGTTTGTTCATGGCTTTGTTCTTTCAGAAGGAGCAAAGATGGGCAAATCAACTGGAAACGTAATTGAACCTTTTGAACAAATAAAAAAACACGGTGTTGATCAGTTTAGATTCTATATACTAGGGGCAATGCCCATTGATGGAGATGGTGAATATTCAGAAAAGCTTGTTGTTGAAAGAATAAATACAGAGCTTGTTGGCAACCTTTCTAATTTTTGCTATAGGACTTTATCATTCACAGCAAAAAATTATAATTCTGAAATAAAAGAGATTGATCAAGACAATATTGTAAAAGAAATAACAGCAAAGTTTGATGAAATCAAAAAAGCATATGGCTCTTATGATTTCAAAAAAGCAGTTGAAGAGATAATGGCTGTTTCTGCTCTTGGAAATAAATACTTCCAAGAAAAAGAACCTTGGAAAAATGTTGAAAATTCACAGAACGTTTTAGGAACTTGTGTAAATATTGCTAAAAATGTATCTATTTTAATGCAGCCAATAATGCCAGAGTTTTCTGAAAAGTTACAAAAGCAATTGAATGTTAAGAATTTAAGTTGGAAGGATTTAAACTTTGATTTAAAGAATCATAAAATTGGAAAACCAGAGATTTTAATTAGGAAAATAGATTAAAATTCTTTATTTTACAACATTTGGATGACCAGATATATTATCAAATTCTTTTTTTGGTGTTTTCCAATCACCATAACTTATTGTTAAAAACTCTTCTGTTTTAGAAGGAATCAAAACTTCAACTTTATCTAAAAATTTTACTTTTTTAAATTTTTCAAATATTTTAGAAGGAAAAGCAAATGAATAAACTGCATATTTTCCTTTATAGGAATATTCTTTATAATATGTCATTTTATCCTTTTTCTTATAAAATAACCAAAAATCTACATGCAAACTTGAAAACTTTGGATGAGTAAATTGAATCATACCTTTTTCATTAAAAGAATTATCAAATCTTCTCTTTCTTAGCTCTTTTTTTAGTAATTCAATCTTAGAAAAATCATTTTCAAGCAAGCCCAAATCTAGATCTATATCATGTTTAATGAACCCTTTTTCCCTATAATGGCCCAATAATGTTCCAAATACTAAAAAGGGATTCATATTTATTTTATTACAGACCTTAAGAATGTTCCTTAAAAATTTTTTCCCATAAATTTGTAGAATCCATCCTTCAACTATTTTATTGTTTACATCTGATCCATGTCCTTTTCTAAACATTTCTTTATAATTAAGACTCAAAAAAATTTTAAGATAATACATCGGATTAATTAATGGAATATATTTTACCCATTGAAATCTCCAGGGTAATCTTTTTTCAAAAAATAAAATTTTTATTAATGATTTTCTTTTTTTCATTTTTGCAATATTCTTGAAAATAATTTTTTAATAGTTTTTGATTTTAAAGGATTATATCCGTATAAAATTGAATTCAAACCATAAAAAAAAGCTTTTAATATATTTTTTTTCCTGTTATAATAAGCTAGGCTTAAAAAAAAGTTTTTGAATTCCTCTTTTGATATATTTGAGTATTTTTTAAAATAAAAATACCTAATGTTCATCAAAAATGGAGAAAACTTTTTAGTATTTGAACAAGGAAGTGTTTGCCCTGTTCTCCTATTGAGTTCTTTATAAAAATAAAGTAGTCTATAGTATCCCCATTTAAAATTATTTTGGTACGCTCCGATTTTTCCATGCATTCTTCTGTAATAAATATATCTTTTAATGCCTTTAATATTTGTAACTTTCTCTAATTTTGAGTAAATGTCCCAATCTTCGCATGCTCTCAATGTTTCATCATAACCTTCTGTTTTATCATAAGCAGATTTTTTAAAAGTTCTAAAATGTATTGAAGGAACATTATCAACATCTTTATCAAAAAACAAATCTGCAACTGTTACTTCTTTTGAGATATTTTGGATTCCTTTTCTAATCTTAATTATTTTTTTTAATCTTTCATCATAGTCATAAAAACTGGAATAAATCAAACCATATTTTGGATTATCCAAATGGGCTTTTACCATTATTCTTAATGCGTCCTCATGCAAAACATCATCTGAATCCAAGGTTCCAATTATTTCTCCAGAAGAATTTTCAACAGCCTTTTTTGCAGAATAAGCTACTCCTTTATTTTTTTTGTTTCTAATAAGTTTAATTTTTTTATTTTTAAGAAAAGATTTGATAACTTTTAAAGAACTGTCTGTAGAAGCATCGTCTACAATAATTAACTCCCAGTTTTTATAGCTCTGACCTAAAACACTTTCAATTGCTTCTTTAATATATTCAGCATTGTTATAATTAGGCATTATAACAGAGAACAATAGATTATTATTCATTTTTACTGATGTATTCTTTAACTTTTTTCAAATCTTCTGGGAAATCTATTTCCTGACAGAATAAACTGTCAACATTAACTGGTTTTAATTTTAACTTGTTAGTTAGGGCCAGATTCTCAAGTGCTTTTTCAAAATAATCTTTTTTCTCAACTTTTTCTAATTCTTTTTTGAATAATTCTAATTCTTTTTTTCTAATTATGTTAATTCCTAAAGCTTCTCCTTTAACTTCCTTAACTTTTTTAGACAATTCTTTGATATAACCATCTTCATTTAAATTATATTTTATTTCTTCTTCTCCACATTTTTTGTTGTCAACTAAACAACATGAATCCTCACAATTTAATAATAATTTAAGAATTTCTTTATCAAAATATACATCTCCATTAATCCATAACACATCTTCGTCTTGAATTTTGTTCAAAGCATATAATAAACTTTTAGAGGTATTTGTCTGAGTATATTCATGATTATAAATATAAGTCAGTTTTGGAAATTTCTCCATAATAATATGGTGTTTATAACCCACAACTATGATGATATTATGGAGTCCAATTATTTCAGAAAGCCTTTCAACCTGAAAACCTAAAATAGTTTTTTCATTTTTTAAGGATATCAATGGTTTAGGCATTAAACTAAAAAGCCTTGTCCCCATACCTGCTGCTAATATCACTGCTTTCATTTTAATTAATTTTCTTAAAAACCCCCAATAGGTAATATTGTAAAATAAATGAGAATCTTTATAAATTTTATCTTAAACCAGGATTCTTGCTTGCATCTTCTAATTCATAGCAGCTCTCTTTCATATAAACATTTGTAAGCTTGTCACAAATACTAAAATCTCCTGCCAATGCATAATCGCTGTAACAATTATCTCTTTTAAGTTCTGAAAAAATAGGGTCGCAGAATCTGCTTTGTTTTGCAGTTTGTGATACTGTATAAAAGCAACTGTCTCTCTGATTTACATCTGGCAGACCTTTGCAGTAACTGTCTGCGCCGCTTAAATCTGTAGTAGCATAATTTCTAGCAGTTTGTGTTATTTCAGTTAAAGTAAGTACTATTGCAGCTCCAGCAGGCAATGAAGGAGAACAATCTGTTGGACAGTTTTCATAAGCTTCATAACTTTCACATTTTAAATTTCCGCAGCAAGGGCTTATTGGAAAATGAACGCATTCATAATTAGTTGCAGATGAGCATTGTTCATCTGTGCAAGGATCATTATCTTCACAAACAGGACATTCTACTTCAGCAAACTCAACAACCTCTCTTGCTTCTGCTCCAGCTGATAAAACAGCAAACCTTACACTGCTTTTAACTTCTTCACTATCAAATCTCCCTGTTGCAACTATACTATAGCTTCCAGGTTCAATATTAGAAGGAAGGTCAATTGTTTTTTGTTCATATATTCTATTTGTTACAGCAATAAAATCTTCTCTTTGGCTTATTGGAGAACCTACGCTATCCACAACCTCATACACCAAGCCAACATCATGGTCTTGTCCATCTAAACTGTTTAATATAATATTAAATTGTACACTTTCTGCTTGTCTTATGTTGCTGCTTAGCATAGAAACTTTTAAATCAATTTTATCAGTAACAACACTTACAACTTCTACTTCTTTTTTTCCAGTAAAAAAAATCATAACAATCATAACAATAAATAAAACACCAAGAATTCCTCCAACTATAGGTAATATTGGAATCTTTCTTGCACCAGCAGCAGGAACAACAGCTGGTTTTGCTGCAGTAGCTCTTATTGCTGCATCAACATCTGCAGCATTATAGCCGTAATTTATCAAATAAGTTCTTATAGCTTCTGCCTTGTATCCAGCAGCAAGCTCTTTTTTTACATAATCAATTAGTCTTTGGTCTACCATTACTGCTTCATAAAAACTTTAAGTTTAAAAGGTTTTCCTATCATTTTCAAGAAATGAAAATAGGCCTTAAAGCCCTGAAACTCTAAAAATTCCAGTTTAGAGGGCGTCTTACCAAAAGCTTTTTATATATTGGGTTTATAAATTAGGATAATACAGTGTCGAGGGGAATATATTGAAAAAAAGGGGACAAATAACGCTTTTCATAATCTTAGGAGTAATAATTTTATTTGCAGTATTTACCTTTTTTTTCATAAGATCAAGGGTTGTTAAGAGAGCAATAATAGAAGAAATTCCTGCTGTTGTAAGTATTCCTATTGAATTTGAGCCAATAAGACAATTTACGCAAGAATGTCTTGAAAAAGTTGGCACAGAAGGACTTAAACTATTAGGAGAAGGAGGAGGTTATATTTATTTTGAAGATTTTGGAATCTCTGTTTCATCTCAAAATCCAACAGAAGCAGACGCTTTAGAATTTGCACCAAACTCAGGACTTTATGTTCCATATTGGTGGTATTTAAAAGCACCAAATGACTGCAGAGGAAATTGTTTGTTTAGTTCCTTAAGACCTCCTTTATACAGAATTACCCCAGGTGATCGTTCAATCGAAGCTCAAGTTGACAGATATATTGAAGAAGAAATAGGTTCTTGTTTAAACAACTATAATGCATTTAAAGTACAAGGCTATGAAATAACACCTACTGGTGAATTTAAATCTATAACAAGAGTAACATCATCTAATGTTGCTTTGTTCTTAAATTATCCACTCAAAGTTGAATTAGCAGACAAAACTCACAGAGTAGATAATTTTTATGGTTCTATTCCTGTAAATATGAGAAGAATTTATGATTTAGCAACAGGTATAACAAACATTCAGATAGAATACAAAGTTTTTGAAAAACAAGCTCTTGATTTAATAGATGCTTATTCAGGTCTTGATCCAAACAGACTGCCTCCATTCTCACATACAGAATTTGGCACAGATCCAAGTGTCATATGGTTAAGAACAAAAGTTAAAGAAAAAATTGAAGAAATATTAATGATATATGTTCCTGCTTTTCAAGTTTATGATACTCTGAATTTTGTAAAAAGAAATTTTCCAGATCCACTACAAGCAGCACTTTATGAATCAGTTGAGCTTCCTATAAATTTAAGCAGAGACTCACAGCCTTATTCTGATCTAGCAGTTACATTCAATTATCTAGCTTGGTGGCCGATATATTTTGACATAAATAGCAAAGGAGAAATAATAAAAGGACAATCTTTGCTCAATGATCTTGCAGAATTATTTTCATTAGGTTCAACAAAGTATAATAATGTTTATGACTTAAGCTACCCTGTTGTTGTTGAAATTAGAGACCCAGCTGCTCTTAGAGAAGAAGGATATACATTTAGATTTGCTCTAGAATCTAACTTTAGAAATAATGAATTTATAGATGAAAGCTTTCAGGGATTTGAGCCAGTTCCAGAATTTCAATCATCTCTTTTATGCAATGAAAATCAAAGAAATAGTGGAAATGTAACAATCAAAGTAGTTGATGAATCCACAGATGAGCCAATACAAGGAGTTTCTGTAGGATTTCAGTGCGGTGATCAAGGCTGCCAGATAGGAGCTACTGATGAAAATGGAACATTAATTTCAAGATTTCCTCTCTGTTTTGGTGGTTTATTAGTTTTAGATCATATTGACTACTATATGCCTACTTTATATTTATCAGTAGACTTTAATGATACAATTGAATTTCCAACAGTAAGAGTATATCCTTATATTGACAAAGAGGTTAGAGTTTTGAAATATCTAACTTCTTCTTTATCTACAGAGAAAGTGCAAGATGGTGGAAAACCTACAACACAAGCTGTTCCTCTTGGTGCAGATGAGGAAGTTGTCTTGTCATTATCAAGACAAAATGATTTTGTTGGAGAAGATCCATTCACAGCTATAGCAAAAGTAACAAATACAACATCTAGTTTAAGACTAGTTCCAGGAACATATGAAGTAGAGATGAGCATGTTCTATCATCAACCTGTTATAATACCAGAAGATAAAAGAGAAGAAGGTTCATGGCCTTTTGAAGAAGAATATACAATTCCAGAAGTAAAATTTGATGATGATTATTTTAAAGGAGGAGCAATTTTTAATAATCAAACAGGATATCTGATAATCTCTCCTAATAATTTATACAAAGATAATAATTTAACATTCTTCATTGTAGACACACCTCTTCCTGAAAAAATAGAGCATATTTTTAACCAAAATATATTAGAAAAACTTTCATCTCAATTCAGACCAAAATTAGAACCAAGATATATAGCAGCAAAATGAAAAAAAGCTTATACGCAAAATCCATGTTTATGATTATTATAATCCTAACTTTGCCTTTCTATATTTCAAATGCATTTGCCCAGACACAATTAACAGTTACAAAGCATAGTGGTGACGCAGGAATTAATGGTTTTTTTGACAGCTATGACAGTTGGTCATTAGAAACACTTGCTTCTGTAGATGGTGATTCAGAAATAACACCAGACCAAATTAAAGTTAATGATTTTCCTATGCAAGACTGTACAGAAATAACACCAGGAAGTTATACATGCAATTTTGAATCAGCATATTATAGCTTAGCAGGAGGTACTTATCCATCAACAGTTTCTTTGTTTTCAGACGATAATACCTTATTGCAGTCTGAAAATATTAATATGACTTTAGATAATCTTGCTCCTGTTATTGAATTTGACAGGCTTCCAGCGCAAAATGGATCAATAGTTTCTGTTGCATATACTTTGAAAGACAGAGCATGGAAAGAAGATGATTTTTCTGTCTGCTCTGGTTTAAGAAGGGTTGAATTCTGGGATAATAGTGTTATGTTATATGAACAAAATATCACAGCTCCTGGCTGTATCTATTCAACTACAACAATTGTTCCACTTCCAACCACAGGAAATCTCATTATAAAAGCATATGATAAAATGGATCATCTTACTTCACGATCAAGTCCTCGATTTGAACTTGATGTATCACCTCCAGCAATACAAACAGACTCATTTAAAATGATAAGTCAAGGAGTCCAGCTTCAGCAATATATTCCTGAAGGTACTTTTGCAGTGAATGCCCAGATTAAAGTCTTAGAAGATACAGGCCTTCAAGCTAAGAATATTTTTGCTGACTTTTCACAATTCGGAGAAGGTGAATCTGTTCCAGCTGTTGTTTGTACAAGAACTGGTGTTGAATATACTTGTACTTGGCCAGCTCTGCAGTTTGCAATGGCAACAGGAACCTATAACATAAAAATCACAGCAAGAGATGATTTTGGAAATGTGCAAGAAGCAACTGTTGTTGTATCATTTACAGTTGACACAACAGCTCCAGAAATACTTTCTGTTGCAACAAGAAATCCGTGGAATGCTATAAGCTATCTTGGAGATATGCCAAAAGATATTGTTGCAACAATTTTAGATGCAGGAGCAGGCATGGAAGGAAGACAAGCATTAATTGATTTGTCAGAAGTTGATGCGGCATATGCAGGCCAATATTTCCAGGCAAATAGATGTGAAAAAATTGGTGCAAATTGGGAATGTATATGGAATGATGTTAAAAGCAGCAAAACCCACAGCACAAGAGGGAATTTCTACATAATAAAAATGTATGATGATGCTGGAAATGAAGCAACAGGAGTTAAACAAGGTTCAGTATATATTGACAGAAAAGCACCAGAAGCGCAAGAACTTTCAGAAGAGCAAATCCTTGCAGTAACAGGATATGAAACAGTGCCGCGAGGAAGAAAATACTATGCAGACATAACACCTATTACAGAAATTCCAACAAAAGTACTGTCTTCAGGAGATGACATGGTAGTAAGTGTACAAGTTCAAGACCAGAGTGAAATTAAGGCATTTGCTGATTTCTCAAGAATAATGGGTTCATTTGGTTATGAAGAAACACCAGGCAGTTGCACAACAATAGACAATACAAATTGGAACTGCACATGGGCAGTTGGTCCTATTGGTTCTGGTTATCTAAGAGAAGATGTTGCTTTTACTTTTGTTGACTCTTCTGGAAATAATCAAACAGTTAAACAGGTGTTTGAGGTTTTTGCAAAAAGCTATGAAGAAAATCCAGATTATTGGAGAGGAAGTTTAGTTAGTACAATGCCATTAGCTCTTGACAGATCCACAACAGCTTTAATCAACCATCAGATGTATTTCCATCTTAAATTAAGAACATCAACTGGTGCTCAATTAGTTTCAGTAGACTTAGCAGACTGCAGCGGTGATATTGGTTATTTAAATGATCTTTTTATCTTTAATAATGAAAGAGGAAGTAAAGAATTCTTTATTGGTACTCATTTAAAACCATTTGATGCAGCAAAACTAGAAAATCTAACTATAAACTGCACTTTCAACTTGCTTTCTACTTATAGAAAAAAATTTTTGATGAATTATGAGAAAGAGACAATAGATCTTGTTGTTAGTATGTATGATGCTCCTATCGGAGAAGTAACTGAGAACCAGAGAGATAAAATAGATGATCTGTATGATGAATGGATTGATAATGGTTTCTGGCAAGTAATTGGCTGGCTTCAAAGAATCTTTGAATGGAGTGATATGCTTTGCAAGATGTATTACACCTACAGGCAAATAGTAATGGTTTGGGATCTGATTAAAAATATTTTTGGCGATGCAGAATTAGCAACAAAAGCAGTTCCTCAAGCAAGCGAACCTCTTAAAGCAGGAAGAAGAACAGCCTGTACTACAGAAGAAGGAGCAAAAGCAGCTGCTGATAAATTTGGTAAATATGCTGACAAATATTGCGCATTTATTAACTGCAAACACGCACCACTTCCAGAAGGAAAAACAGTAAAAGGTTTAGAATATTGGAATGCTGCTGGTGGTGGAGGTGGTGGAGCTGCTTGGATAAACAGAAATGCTCCTACATATCTTGGAAAATCAGCTTTAGGTGGATTCCAAGGAACAGAAGATTACAGCAGAGCAGTAAGCACTTCAGGGGGCTATATGAATGTTAAAGATAATTTTTTATTAAGCCTGGCAACACTTTGTCTTCCAGGTATAGTCTATAATTTACATAAATATAGAGCAATACATTGTGAATATATCTCTTGTTTATTTAATGCTTACAAATCAGGATTTTCATCTAATCTATGCACTGAAATAAAAGATTATAGGGTGTGCAAATATTTTTGGGGAGCTATATTTAATATTATTCCATTGTTTGCATTTTGGAATTATGTCCTTAGTTTATGGCGGGCTGCACTAAGTGATCCACTTGCTTTAATAGGAATGGGCCTTGCTTATGGATGTTATAGTCTATGCTGGCATGAACTCCCTGGAGGACATAAATTCTGTATGTTCATCAAAGTTTTATCAGCAATAGGAGATATAATGGCTAATATAGAAGCATTAACAGCAGAAGATGCATGGGAATTAACAAGCGATCCTTGCTTCAAAATAGAAGACGAAGGACTTTTCACTAAAAAAGCGGAAACAGCCCTTGCTGTAGAAGAAGAATGATAAGCACAAAAATAAAATACCTTGTAATTGGAGCTTGTACAGTTGCAGCTGTTGCAGTTACATCTTTTTTAGGGTATTATTTTGGTGTTGTTAGGCCTCAGATTCAGAGAGCAGCAATATTATCTGAAGAAAAAGGAGATTTAGAAAAAAGGTTAGTTGTTTCTGAAAAAAATAAAAAAAGAGCAATGGATGAATTAGTTTTGTTAGATATAGCACATTATAGAAGGTTAGAACAAAGAGTTGAAGATCCTCCTGAAAAACCAGATAAAACAATTGCTATTAAGGATTTAGTATTAGCAAGTTATGTAAGTGATGATTATAATAAATGCAGAGAAAGAAAAAGTTCAGTTTACAAAAAAGGAGAAATTGTTACATTACATCATGTAGTAGTTGATATGATACCAATTGTTATGAATGGAGAATATAAAATTGGTTGTGATGAAGTCCATGAACTATTTGAACCAGATGGAAAATTAGTACCAGGAGTCACTAAAGTAAACAGCTTTTCAACAACAAGAACAGTAACAGGTCAAGACGTTTTCACAATACCAATAGAATGCGGAGTCAATACAGCTGCATTAAGAAAACATGGAACCTATACTTATAGGATAACAGTTACTGATCAATTTAGACCATCAAACAAGTATGTGGGAGAAATTAAATTTACTGTAAAATAAAATGCAAATAAAACCAGAATCAGGAGCAGGAAAACCAGTTGAAGAAAAAGTAGAAAAACCTGTAGAAGAAAAACCAACACCTGTCTTTAAACCAACATCAACATTTGATATGAAGAAAGTAGCTATATTTGCTGCAGTTATTGTTGGAGTTTTGGTGATTGGTTTATTAGCTTATTTTATGTTTAGAGGACCTGCTGAAATTTCAGAAAAATATCCAATATTAATAACTGACTTACTTTTAGCTTCATCAGTTGATGAAGATTATAATTATGTTGAGAAAATAGATTCAACTTATACTAAAGGAGAGAATATTATAATTTATCATGAAATTAAAGATATAACACCTAAGGATGTAGCTGGTGAACTTCGGATTAGGATTAGAGAAGTTCACCAATTATTTGATCCAGATGGATTATTGGTGCCTGGACTAACTGAGGTAAACAGCTTTTCAACAACAAAAACAGTAACAACTTCAGACCTTTACACAATACCAGTAGAAAGTGGAGTTAATACAGCTGCATTATCAAAACCAGGAGATTACATTTACAGAATAACTGTTATTGATCAATTTAATCTAACCAACACAGATACAAAAGAAATAGAATTTAATTTGGAAATATAAAATGAATTTAAGAAATACAAAATTTGTAAAAATTTGGATGATTCTATTTGTTATTTTATTAAGCAGTGTTAGTGCTTTGACTGATTTAGAGGATCTTGAATTAGATAAATCATTTGAAAATATTAAAGTATTAGGAGTTACTGATGAACAATTAAAGAATTCACTTATTCTTCAAACAGATGATGGAGGGACAGATTCAGTATTTGTTTTTGTTCCAAATGAACCAGGTTCTTCTTCAGGAGTAACTTATGTGTTTGCAGATGGTTCAAATGATCCAACTGTACGAAGAGGAGAAGGTTGGAATGATATTAAAGATTTTCCAATATCAACAATAGAATATGATTCTGATGTATATGTTATCCAGCCAGATAGAGAGACAAGAACAGATAAAATTAGATATGAAGATGCAGGTCCAACTATAGGTCCTATAATTCTATATAATGTTGTCGATAAGGAATATACAAGGGATCAAATATTTAATCAATGGGAAGGAGGCGATTATTATAGAGAAGGAAATATTCAAAATCCACAAAAATCGCTGTTGTATGTAGAAGTTAAAAATAAAGGAGGAGAAAATGATTGGGTCACTATTCCACCAGACCAAGCAGCAGAGTATGGTGAGATTGGAACAGGTTGGGAATATAGAATAGGGTCTGATGGATTATTGTTTGCTAGAAGAACAGATCTGTCTAAACATTCAGTATATGATATAGCAAGTGGGAAATGGGTAGAAACAGATTCTGCGAGGGTGGAACAAGCTATTTCAGCACCAACAACAACACCAACAGTACCTCCAGGCACAGGAACAAGCCCAGGCACAGCAACAGCAACCCCAACAACTGAAATTGAAAAAATGTCTAAAGAACAATTAGAGGAACTAGTTGTAAAAGGAACAGCCGAACAAATAAAAGCTGCTAAAATAGAAATTGCCCGTCGTAAAGCAGCCGAAGCAGCTCCAGCAGCAGACCCATGGGAAGGATATACACCTCAAGCAATAGAAATGTGGAAAGGACTTGGTGTTCCTGATGGTGCAACAGCAAAAGAATTATTAGCTAGAGGTATAACATCAAAAACCACTACTGATGAGATTAAAACACATATGGGGTTTATAGAATTAGATATTTCTAAAGAAGAAGCTGCAGTAGCCATGGCTTTAGAGATTCCTCCAGATAAATGGAAAGATTACACACCTACTCAAAAAAATGTTGCTACAGCACAAAAAAATTTAAAGGATTTAGAAACAGCAAAAACAAAAGATGACATAGCAATTGCAAAAGCAAAAATTAAATTAGAAGAAGCTCAAAAAGTTCAAGAAGCAGAAGCAGCAGCAGCAGCAGCAAAAAAAGCAGAAGAGGCAGCAGCAGCAAAAAAAGCAGAAGAAGAAGCAGCAGCAAGAGCTGCAGCAACAGAAACAGTACAAAACTTAGTTAAAGCTAAATTAATATCAGAAGAATTAGCAAAAGAATTAACAGACCCAGAAGCAGAAGTAATACAAAAAGCTCAGACAGCAGTCCAGACAGCAAAAGAAAACTTAGAAAAAGTAGAAGGAGAAACAAACATTGCAGCGCTTGAAGCAGACCTTAAATTTGAACAATCTATGTTAATAGCAGAAGAAAAATTAGTAAACACACCCGACGTCACAGAAAAAGATGTTGAAGATAGAAGAAAAAAAGTTGAAGATTTGAAAGCCAAAATTAAAGCAGAACAAGAAAAGGTTAACACTGCTAAACAAAGTCTAGCGTCAGCTCAGACTGCACAGGCTGGTGTAATTGATACTTTTCGACTTAAAAAAATAGATGACTATGATGAAGGAATAGAAGCAGTGCTTCTTAAGCCTGAACGAATGGATGAGGTTGTACAATTATATTCTAAAGACACTGGTACAAATATTGATAAGCTTAGAGAAGATATTGCTGCTGAAACAAATCCAACAAGAAAAAAAATATTAGAAGACATCAAAACCCAATTACAAGGCATAGCTGTTGCAGAAACAGACGGATATGTGTACAAAGGAGAGGGACTTTATGTAAAAAAAGGACAAGAAACAGGTCCAACATATGCATATAATAAAGATACTAAAAAATGGGCACAAACAACTGATCCAAAAACAACTACAGAAGCAGTCGGTGGAGCACAAGGGAAAATGCTAGAATTTTATAACAAAGACCATGAAGATGATCAATTAACATTTAAGAACGGTAAATTTTTTGATAAGAATAATTATGTAGTAACTCTTAGTCGTGATGGCACTACAGTAACAGAAAGAAAACCACTTGAGACACTTACAACAGAAAAAGGAACGTTTACATTACAAAAAGACTTGCAATATGATGGTATTGCTGTCTATGCAGATAAAGATGGAAAATTATATGATTCAGCCACTCAAACACTAATAACAGGAAACATAGTCAAAACAACAACAACAGGTTCAATGATTTTTAAGGAAACAACAGAAACAAAAGCAGGAAAACGAGCCAAAGAAGTTTCAAAAACATCTGTATCTATCCTAACCAAAGATGAAGAAGGAAAGCTAGAAGAAAGGGAAATAATAAAAGATGTAACTGCTGAGGCTTTAAGAGATATTAAAGCAGAGCTTGCTCGTCATAAAGCAGAAGATATTGATGAAGGAACAACATCTATAAAAGTAGGAGATCAAACCTTTGATGCAGTTACTGTAGATGGTAAACCTATAATTGGTGTACGTGAATATGATGACGAAAAAAATAAGATTAATTATGAAGTAGTTGCTACAAACCTTATAACAAATCCACTAGACCCAGAAGGAGAACCAACATTTGGAAGAGTTGTAACCCGTGGACAAGACGCAAAAGGCGCTGTAATCTCAGTAGGAGGACAAAACCGTGAATATGTTCACTGGTATATTGGTAAAGATGGCGAAACACATTGGTTATCATCAGAAATTATAGAAGAATATTCAAAAACACTTAAAGCAAAAGGCATAATTGTAAAAACTGAGCTTCTGGATACAACAGACAGCCAATTAAGGCCCAGTGCACGTGAAGGCGTTGGATGGAAAGATGCCACATTTAAAGACTGGGCAATTGATCCAGTAACAGGTCAAAAATATGCGTTTGTAAGTAATTATAAAGATGGAAGAATTAATTCATATGCTTTTATAGATCCTAGAGTATCTGATCTTTTAAAATCTGAAGATAATCCAGAAGGTATAATTCAACTCGATAGTGAAGGTAGAATTAAAAATAGAGATGAAATATTAGAAAAGCTTCAAGGGGAAATGGGAGAAATGCCAGGTCGACCAGATTATACTTATGGTGCAGCTCTTGAAGCTGAGTTTCCTGGCGATGAAAAAGCACAAGCAGAAGCGTGGGCAAAACTGTCAGAATATGACAGAGCAGTAATAAGGGCAAATGAATATGAACCAACACTAACAGCAGATGAAAGAAATCAAATTCAACAAATTATGGACTCTGGTGAGGCAGATATTGTAAAAACAGGTAAGATAAATGATATAATAAGTGCTGCATCAGGTCGAGCTGATGAACCAGAAGAAATATTAGATGAAGTAGAATCAAGAGCAAGATCAGAAATCAGAGCAGTTAATTTTGCAACAATGGAGAAATATTTGACAGAATTCCAAGGTTTAAGTTATTATTCACCTCACTTGTTTGGTGAAGAAGAAACTGATGCATGGAAACATGCTGCAGATCAACTCTTTGATAATGTAGTATTTGGAGGAACAGATTACTGGGCAAGTTTAATATGTCACCATGATTTTGAAAACGATGTTGGCGATGAGTCACTTTATTATGTGACTCCAGAGGGACAGATAGTAGAATTAGCACATATTGAAGGAGAAAGAAGCTCAGCAATAACTCTTCCAAATGGATCAATAGAATATTTCTATAAAATAACATTTTTCGCAAAAGCAACTTATGAGGATAACGAGTTCAATGTATATTTAACAAGCGACGACTATAAAGACCAAGAAATTTACAGCGAGAATATAGAGCTAGAAGGATATGCCTCTGGCGACGGAGAAGCCTTTTATGGATCAGGAGCAAATGCTATAGTGCAATACAGTACAAAGGAATACTTACAAGCATGCATAAGGTTTAAACACGGACTACAAGTAGGAATGGCATGGAGAAGTGGGGCAAGAAAACCAAAAAATGAACTTTGCAACAGCATAGTAGAAGCAGATGATAGCTATGATAATTATCTAAGTAGTGGATCATCAGGTGGTGGAGGAACAGGAGACGAAGACGACGATATCACAATAAATGACATCTAAAATGAAAAAATTAAAAGATTTCAAAGACTCTTTCAAGCCAAAGATTACTTGGATTTACATTATGTTATTTGACTTGCTATTCTTTGCAGTAGCTATCTTAACATTAAAAGGAGTAGGTTCATTCTTAGAAAAAAAAATGGCTGTAATAAACATGCCAGAAGGTGATTTGCTTTCAATGACACAAGAACAGCTTCAGCCAATAACAGCACAGCTTCAAGATCTAGTTATCTCAATAGGAATCTCAGTTATATTAGTATTTATTGTAATGATAGCAATCTGGTCTCTAAGCAAAGGCTTAATATACTGCACTATTCTCAAAAAGAAATTCACAAAACAATATTTTAAAAAATTCTTCTTGCTAAATCTATTCTTATCTATAGTTATAATAATAATATTAACATTTCTCATGACAGTAGGAAGTGTTCTAAAAGAATTAGTTGCTTTCAGACACATATTTTATATTTTTCTCCTGGCAGTAGCTTATTACTTATCTATTAATTACATATTCTTTACAAAACATAACAAAGTGTTTGAATCAATAGGAAAAACCTTAACCTTTGGAACAAAAAATATACTTAAACTTTTAATTCCATGTCTTTTAATATATATCCCATTCCAAATAATATTCACAACTCTAACATTAATTCCCATCCCATTATTTTTTGCACCGTTTGTATCACTAATCATTTTTGTAATATTCATGGCTTGGGCAAGAAACTACTTTGTTCAAGAAGTAAACAAAATAAAATCTTAAAAACCGCGAGCGAAGCGAGCACATATAACCTTCACACAAAAATAATTTTAAAAAACCTTTAATTAAAATGTTTAAAAAAAGAGGACAAATAACTGTATTCATCATTCTAGGAATAATTCTATTGCTTTCAGCAGCTTTATTCTTCTTTCTAAGGCAAGAAGTTTCTGTTTTCAAGCCAACAGTACTTGTTCCACCAGAAATTGTTCCAGTAAATCAATTCATCCTAGACTGTGTTGAAACAATATCAAGAGATGGAGCAAACATATTAGGAGCAAATGGTGGTTTTATTGATATACCAGATGAAATAGAAACAGAAGCAAATGCTTATCTTCCGCCATTTCCTATATCTCCAGTTAAAACAGTTTTATGGTTCTACAGAGGGCAAACAAGAATACCTCCTTTAAATTATGTAATATTGGAATTAGAAACATATGTGCATGATAATCTTCCTATCTGCCTGCAAGGATTTGAGCCTTTCAACAAAACATTCAACATAACAGAACTTGGAGACATCTCAGTTGATATAGATTTAGGAGAAGAAGATTTCAGAGTAGATGTAAATTATCCTTTAGATGTAATCCTAAAAGCAAGAGAGCAGAAATTCTTTTTAGAAGACTTCTCAGTTAAAATCCCATACAGGATCAAAAAAATGTATGAGCTTGCAACTCAGATCATAAGAGAAGAAATAAGAACAAAGTTCATAGAAAGAAGAACAATAGACCTGATAGCGATGGATAATGATATCCCTTATACAGATATGGCATTTAGCTGCAGGTCAAAAACATGGCAAATAAAAGATGTAGAAAATAAACTAAAACATTTGTTATACATAAACCTTCCAAGAATTGCAGTTGATAGGACAAAATATGAGCCAATTCCAAAAAAATATCCATATGAACAAAATCATTATGTCTGGCCAATAACAGAAGAAAAATATGCAGACACACATGTATCCTTTAGCTATGATGAATCATGGCCTTTTGAATTATATATAAGACCAAATGAAGGCAGAACTTTAAAATCAAATGCAAATAGAGGTCAGGATTTCTTAAATGTCTTATGCGTACAACTGTGGCACTTTACTTACGATGTAAGATACCCTGTTCTTGTAACATTAAAAGATGATGCAACTAGAAAACATGATGATTATGTATTTAACATTGGATTTGATGTTTCAATAAACCACAATGCTCCTGATAAATCTAATTTTGCATCAGCAATATTTTCATTTGAAACAACTGCAAAAGAAGAAGAATACTGCAGAGAAACAGAAACAAACAGATTAACTGTTCACACTTTTGAAAATGTATCAACACAAGAAGCAGGAGATTTAACAACAGAAATAGATGGAGTAAATATTTCATTTACATGTATAAGAATGAAATGTCCTATCGGACAGTCAGAATGGCAGTTCAGAGGAGCTGTCTCATATGTTTCAGAACAAGTTCCTCAATGTGCAAATGGAGTTTTAAGAGGAGAAAAACCAGGATATGAGTCAAGAGAAATGTTTGTAACAACAAATACAGAAAAATCAGTTGATCTCTATTTAACTCCAGTTATTGAAATACCTGTTACTGTTGTCAAGCATTATGAATTCTCTCCAGCAGAGCCATTAGAGCTAGATGAAGAAAATAGTGCCTTAATAACTATCAAAAGAGGAGATTTTGAAAGCGATGCATCATATTATTCAGATGCAGAAAGTCCAAGCACACTTAAACTGTTAGCAAAATGGAATTACAATTATAATATTACAATATATTTATCAGACGATGTAACAATAAGAGGAGGTTATCAAGGCAATTGGACTGCTGACTGGGAAAAACTAAAATATGCAAAAGAAATAAGATTCCATGTTTTAGAAAGACCATATATAGACCCAGAAAGGTCTCCAGAACAAGCAATTGAAGTAATTACAAAACTAGACCAGCTTACTCAACAATATAGTATACCAGAACCAGAAATAATAACATAAAATGTCAAAACAACTAATATCAGTATTAATGATTGAATTGATTATATTGCTGCCTTTAGCAGTAGTTGCACAAGATGCAAATGTAACAACTACAGCAGCAGAAGACAAAACACCGCCTTTCATTAATGCAACAATTCCTTATTTTGTTACAACAAACAGATTAGATATTACAGGAACAACAGAACCAATGTCAACAGTCTATCTTTATGTTAATGGAGTTAAGCAGAGAAAATCAACTCCAAATATGCAAGGAACATTTAACTTTCCTTCTGTTGATTTAAGTTCATTAGTTCCAGCAAATACAATTAAGTTAGAATCAGTAGACCCTGCTGATAATATTAATTTTAAAGAATTCACAGTTGTTGTTGATTTAACAAAGCCAGAACTTAATATTTTAACAAAATTTCCAGATCTGACAAACATCTCAACTTGGCTGGTTAGAGGAACTGTTTCAGAAGCAGTTAAATTAGATATAATACTTGATCAAAATAACACTGTTTATTCTGCAGAAAATGTTACTTCTATTAACCAAACAATAGCATTAGCAGAAGGAATTAACCTCATAGAAATAATTGCAAAAGATAAAGCAAACAATACAGATAAGTTTAAAACTAAAACATATTTGGATACAGAGCCTCCAACAATAGAAAACCTTACTCCATCAAGCGGTTCTTTCTTTTATGAAACAGACACTCAAACAGATATAGAAGGAGCTACAGAGCCATTTGCTAAAATTGAATTATATCTTGAAACAAGAGAAGTAGACCCAATAACAGGAAATGTAACAACAAAAAGAGAAAAATTAGCTTCAACAAATGCAGATGAAAATGGCAATTTTAAATTAGATGATGTTGATTTAGTTGGTACAACTATAATTCCTGGTTTCTTAACTGTTGGCGGAACAGGAACGCAGCCAACTCAAGTTCCACCAGGTTTAGAAGAAGCACTGCCTCAGCCGCAAAGACCGCAAGAAGAAATTTCACTAAATCTTGTTTTAGTTGCAATTGACAGAATGGGTCTTTCTACAGAGCTTTCTTTAAACTATAGAATTGGAACTTGCTATAGTGGAGAAGCTAGCTGGAATGTAATAAATATGATTGAATACCAATCTCCTACTTCAATGTCTCCTGAAAGATTAGAAGAAGGCACAGAAATTATGTCTTTTATATTAAATATAAGTTATCAAGGATTAGGCAAAGAACCTATTATAAGAGATGTAAGGTTTGAAAGAGCCTGCGAAGCAGAATCAATGCAGGATGATAACCTGTATAAGTACAGTTGCAAAATTTTACCTCATTCTCCTACAATTAAAAAACCAAATGATGCAAAAACACTATGGTACATCAGATATAATCTTAAAAAATTAGAAGGACTAAATGATTTTTCAGATGATCTATGGGAAGACCTTACAAAACAATTCAAATTTCCTTTAAAAGTTAAAGTTGAATACACTCATAAGATTCTAAATCCAAATACAGGAAAGTATGAAGAGATCCGTGATTTCCAAACAAAATGTATGGATATTGCAATGCATGTTGACACTAGTAGAATAGATCCAAGAGATGTTCTTCCTGACTGGCTCTTAGATGATGGAGCAGAATTTCTAAATGAAACAATAACTAACTTAGATAAAGCAATAGAAGCACTTGATGAAGTAATGAAATATATTGGAGGAGCTTGCGCAATAATGTTTGGAGTAAGACTCATAACAACAATCCACAGAAGATGGGTTGCTAACTTTGAACACATTGAAGATCAAATTATTTCAAAAACACCAGGAGCAACAATGACAAAACCAGCTCCTTGTCCAAAAGTAGGAACTAGTGATTTTAAAAAATTATTTGAAGAAGAAATTAAAAAAATTACCCAAGAAAAAGCAGAAGATATTGCAAAAGAAGGATTTGAAAAAGTAGCTGAAAAAGAAATGCCAACAGGTATACTAAGTCTTCTTCAACAACAAAATACAGATGCATTAAAGAAAAAATATGAAAAACAATTAAAAGAATTAAAACAAAATGATTTACCAACTAATTTTACAAAAGAAAATACTCTCTCAGAAATATATAATTTATTCACACTATGTCCAAAAACATACGCTGCGTGGAAAAAAGAAGCAAGTGTCTACAATTCTTATAGGTGGATTTGTGATAGGTTCTTATGCAGAAGTTCTCCTGCAGAATGGACAGGGAACGCAACTTTTGAAACAATAAGACTAAAAATTCAAAAAGCAGCTGGCTGCAGTGAAATAACAAGCACACAAGGAATAATACTAAGATCATTTCCTGCAGAAAATTGTAAATTTAAAGGAGGACCTTATCCTGAGTGCTGGGTGTATAAAGGAGCTGTTTATGCTCATGATACAGGTGCAGGGGACGATGCTACTCTTAAACGAGTTGGAGGAGTAAGTAGTTCAATACCACCAGGAGACACACCAGAAACATTAAAAGTAACAACATCAGGCAAAAATGTATTCCTTAAAAAAGAGAAAACTAAAAAATGCAAAGACCTCTGCGTAAAAAAGAAATACCAAGATGGAAAATGTCTAACTTCTTTTGAACTCAAACAAGAATTGCAGAAAAAAGGTACAACAGATAGAGTGTTTAGCGCACTACAGCAAGATGCAGACTGTCCAAAAGAAGGACCTATCTGCTATTGTCTTGATAGACAAGGTACAATAAAAGAACCACCAACTGATGAAAAAGGATGGAGTTATAGATACCAAAGATTAGGATATTATTATGATCCATATAAATATTATGAAGGAAGAGATAAACCAGCTTGCTTTGGACAAGACAGCTGGCTGAATAAAGATGAGCCTTATTTAAATACAGGAGACGCATGGCCAGCATTCCAATGTGTTTGTGTACCTCAAATAAGAAATAGATTAGTTGCAGCAAAAAATTTCATTTCAGGATTAGTCAACTGTCTGCAGCAAATTAAAACAACAGGAATGGCAGATACAGGCTTTTGCAAAGAAGTATTCACGCAATATATCTGTAAATGGATTTATAGGGGTATTACTCGTTTAACAAATGGATGTACTCCTTGGTCAGGAGCTGGTAAAAGCCCAGAACTAGGAAATAAATTAAGAGGAGGAGCAGATGCAATCTTTGGAGGAGTACAAGAAGCAACAGACGCCCTGCTAGATGATTATAATAATGCTGCTTTGCGTAACTATATCGGGGTAGGAGAAGGAGCAATTGCAGAAAAAGTTTGTTTAGGAGCATTAACAGGAGATTGGGGGTTTAACTTAGAAGGATTTATTGATGCAGCATATTCACAACCAATGCATTCTTCTGTAAATGCATGGCCAGCAGATAGAGAATATTTGACTTGGGATCCAGATACTGAAGAAGCAACATATGAATATAGAGTAGCTTGGATGATAACACCTGGCTGCGATATAGATAGATATACAGTAAGTCTTTCTTGTGTATCAGATTATGAACTCTATAATTATGATGGAGTAGCATGTGAACGAGCAAAAAGCCAAAATGCAGATGAAAATGATAACTCTCCTTCAGGATGTGACTGCACTTCTGATGCATATGTAGGCATTTCTAGAGTTAATCAAGAAGCTCCAGGACCTTCAAGAGTTATATACACAGGAAGAGGATTAAAACAAAGCAGTTATGAATCAAGATCAGTCCATACAGTGCAGACAGGACTTCAAAGATATGATAATGTTAAAATTACACTTTACATTAATAATCCAACTGTTGCATCGCAATGTATTCCACCAGGACATTTAGTTGGCAAAAGAATGGGTGTTTTCTACGCTCCAATTTCAGATGCAACAACTTATGATATTGTTGCTTGCAGATTTGACCAAACTCAAGGTTATTTCAGATGCGACCAAGGAAGACTGCTTTGGAATCTAAGAGGAAGAGCATATTTTGGTAATGTAAAATGTAATAATGTTCATTGCGATGAACAAGTCTATTATGTAGAAGATACAATTAAGTTAAATCCATTTGAAGTGTTTGTCCAAGGTCAAAAACAATGTCTATTCATGCAGCTCTATAATAAGAAAGGTGAAAAACTGTTAGAAAGAGAAGGAAGATTTATTGATTTAAAGCCAGCAGAAGATGACCCAACTAGAACAATCCTAGTTCAAGGACTGAATGAATTAGATGTATTAGGAGGAGGAAGAACAATAACAAAATCAGACTTTGCAAAAACACCAGCTACATGGACTGTTGATCCTACATCTGGCTCATATGCAAAACTAATACAAGAAGGCACAGTAACAAATAGAGAAACTGTTTCAATATATGTCCAAGATACTTCAGAAAAACCAGATCAAAAAGGTGATAAATATTTACATGAAGGAACAACAGAATGGCAGACATGGGGGAAAAATGCGCCAGTTCCAATAGGAAATCAAGGAATGATCTTTGAATTTACACAACAACCAATGGTTCCAGAAAAATCAACATGTACTATAAATGATGAAAAAATTACACCATGTAGAGAATATAAATTTACTATTACAGAACCAAGAATTATATCAACAGATAAACCAGAAGATTGGAGATTACAGCTTGAATTAAGACATGCTCCTGGAAACAGATCTCAAGGCAGCTGCTCAGAATCAAGAAGCCAAGATATTATTACTTATCAAAACAATCCACAAAGAAAATCTATCACACTAAAAGTAAAACCATGGACAAAAGCTGAAGATATAGCCTGCCGACAAGGAGGTTTATATAAAAATCTAGAAGCACCATGTGATTGTGACGGAGATGGAGACATAGATGAAGAGGATTGTGATGCTACTACTAAATTCTACTGTGATGAAGACGAATGCTTTACTTATCCAAGATGTTTTGCACCAAATAAACTAAATCTAAAAGATTGTGACTGTGATTGGGATGGAAAACTAGATGACAACTGCACAAAGAAATATTGTAAGGAAGATAAGAAGTGTTATCCACCGCCTGAAAAAGAAAAAGGTAAAATTATTGTTACAAAAGAAAATCTACCAGATGAAGCTAAGTTAAACAATTATGATATTGGAACAGTCATAATTTCAGCAGGAGTAGATTATACAAAAATAGAAGAAAGTGCTTGGCAATATTATGTGTCTCCTGAAGGAGGAATGGCAAATGCAAGAGCAATAAGTTCAGCTGATCTTGCAGATAGATTATCAACAGATGTAATTTAGAATAAAATGCTAAACACTCTAAAAACTTCTTTAAAACAGTCAATTAAATTAATAAAAAAACATAAATTTATTTTCTTAGTCTTATTTGTAATGCAATCAATTTTAATAGTCATATCTTCAGCTGTATTTATGGACTTTGCTATATCAATGGGAGAAGATATTAATGCATTCTTAGCACCAATGGAAAACATTTCAGCAGAAGCAGAGTCAGATGAAGAGATATTAGCTTCTTTAGGCCCAATGATGGAAAAATATTCACATTATAAATCAATACTTAAAAACGTAACCTTGTTTGTTGTCACAATGTTTGCCCTATACATTGTAATAAATGGAATAAACTGGAATCTCTCAAATTTTATTCTAAATCAAAAATCACTTTTCTTAAAATATCAGTTAAAGTTTGGAATTTTATTCCTTATATTCATTATTCCATTAATTGCAATCATTAATTTTGCATCAAAATACATCTTCAGCATTGACCAAATACAAATAGCAATTCCAGTATATCTCATAATATCTTTAATCTTCTTGTATTTCATGTATATTTCATTTGCTTATATACATAAAATAAAAGAACTAAAACAAATACCAAAAATCATAAAACAATCATTATTTACAGGCATTAAAAAAGCAAAAATCTTAATCTCAGCTTTAATACTCACAACAGGATTACCTGTTCTAGCTTTGTATACAATCTCAACTCAACTAGAAGCAAACTTTCTCTTATTGCTTTTCTTAATTGCAGTCTTCATTCTCTTAATAAATTGGGGAAGAATAACATTGCTTCTTGTAATAAAAAATCTAGAAAAATCTTAGGCAGCTTTTGTATTTGTGTATCCTGCATATCCTCTTCCTGGTTGGTAAGGCATAGGTAAAATTTTTGAATCTCTTTGTACAATGCCTTCAAGATATCCTTTCTTACTACCTCTGTTGATTCTTTCTCTCCTCATCTTACGACGTCCAAGCCCAGCAACCCTGTACACACCTCTGCGTATTTTACCTTTTTTGAATCTTCTTCTATAACTAGTGCGAAACATATTTCTTGCTTTCAAAGGAATATAAATAATAGGCTTATATTTAAGTGGTTTATAGTTAATTCCTTTTCGCCCTTGTAAAGAATAGTTAGGTTTACCTCTCTTAACAGGTTTTTTTTGTTGTTTTTGCAGCTGTTCTATCTCATGCATAATCATTTGTCTGCCAAGAAATCTTTGCGTTCTAAATAAATCTCTTTCTTCAGAACTGACTAATTCGTCTATACTTTCAGCTCTTAAAAAATCCTTAAATACAGGTTTACCTCTTTTTTTATTCTTCTTCATAAACTGGGAATTTATTGCAAAGCTCAGTAACTCTTTGTTTTAGTTTAGGTCTGATTGAAGCATCTCCTAAATTATTAAGCACTTTTGCCATTATTTCTCCTACTTCTTTCATCTCTCCTTCTTTCATGCCTCTTGTTGTGAGAATAGGTGTTCCAAGCCTTATTCCAGAAGGCCTGAATGGGGTAGAAGGATCAAAAGGTATTGTGTTGCAGTTTGTTATAATTCCTGCTTCTTCTAAAGCAACTGCTCCATCTTTTCCAATGCCTGGTTTTCCAACAGATTTTGTTTTAATTAAATCAATCAATATCAGATGATTATCTGTTCCGTTTGAAACTAATTTAATTCCATTTTCCATCAAAACTTCAGCAAGAGCTTTTGCATTTTTTACAATTTGATGAGAATATTCTTTAAATTCAGGCTTCATTGCTTCTGCAAAACAAACAGCTTTTCCAGCTATTGTATGTTCATGAGGTCCTCCTTGCAGACCAGGAAAAACAGCTTTGTCAATTGCTTTTGCATATTTCTCTTTGCATAAAATCATTGCACTTCTTGGACCTCTTAATGTCTTGTGTGTTGTTGTAGTTACAACATCTGTAAAAGGAAATGGTGAAGGATGTGCACCACCAGCAATAAGACCAGCTATGTGTGCCATATCAACCATTGAAATTGCTCCAACATCCTGTGCTATAGAATGAAACTCCTTGAAATCAATCAATCTTGGATAAGCAGTATAACCGCTTAATATTATCTTTGGCTTTTCTTGTTCAGCTAATTTTCTTATCTTGTCCATATCAAGCCTTTCTGTATCTTTTTCAACTCCATATTCTATAAAATTATAATATTTTCCAGAAAAATTAACAGGACTTCCATGAGTTAAATGACCTCCATGGCTAAGATTCATGCCAAGAATCTTATCTTTTAATTCAAGCAAAGCAAAATAAACAGCCATGTTTGCAGGGCTTCCAGAATTTGGCTGTACATTAGCATGTTCAGCATTAAATAATTTTTTTGCTCTTTCAATTGCAAGTATTTCTATATCATCAATAAATTGATTTCCTTGATAATATCTTTTTTTAGGATAACCTTCTGCATATTTATTCATCATCACAGAGCCAGAAGCCTCAAGAACAGCTTCGCTGCAATAATTCTCAGAAGGAATCATATTAAATTCATTTCTTTGCCTGTCAAGCTCTTTTTTTATTATTCTTAATACTTCTTCATCTTTTATGTTTTTTAGATTCATTAACCATCCCCCTTAATATCAAACACTAGCTGTTCTCCATTATGAAAAACACCTTTGCTTTTTAATTTTATCTTTCTTTCTTCTATAATCTTACCAGCAATTTTAGCGTTAATTCCAAATTTAGAAGCTTCTGAAACAACTTTCTCAGGCTCTGGTGTTATTATAACAAGCCCTTGCCCCATGTTCCATGTTTTATAAGCTTCTTTATCTTTAACATCTCCTATTTTCTGACAGTACTGCATAGCTTTGCAAGGTGAAAATAAATCATTTAGCTCAGCACCATAACCACTTGCTTTCAACACTCTTCCAAGCTTTCCAGGAATTCCTCCACCAGTAATATGAGCAACACCATGTATATTACATACTCCTTTTGTCTTAAAACCACCATGCATATGAACAACTGCTTTAGAATAAATTGTTGACGGCTCTAAAACCAAATCCCCCATCTTTTCTCCTTCAAATTTAAAATTATGCCAGTCTTCTCCATGTTTCATAGAAAGAATCTTTCTAACTAATGACAAACCATTTGCCCTAAATCCTTTTTCTTGCAAAACAACAACAGAATCTCCTAATTTAATCTCTTTTCCAGTAAAAAGCCCTTCTTTGTTTGCAAACCAAACAACACTAGCACACCAATTATATTTGAATTTGCCAAAACCACCAATAGCATTTCCTAATTCAGCAATTTCTCCGTTAACAACAGCAACATTTGCAGCTTTTGCAGCAGAAATATATCCTCCTGCCAACTGTTTAAGCATAAAAATATTAGAATGTCCCTCAGCACCTAATGAATTTACATCTAGAACACTTCCTATTAATACAGGTTCAGCTCCTCGTACAACAGCATCATCACACACCATTGCAAAAAGATCAAAAGCAATTGAAGAATGATTTCCCATCCTTTGAGCAATCTCAACCTTTGTTCCAATACCATCAAACCCAGTGCACATAAAACTTCCTTTTGGAAGTTCACTAATATCAATAACTCTTACTCCAGAAAAATCATCAAATGGAACAATAATCTCTCCAATATTATCTTTGCGATTCTCAAATGTTTTTTTAGCTGCTTCATACAAAATCTTTGAAGCATCATCTCCAAGTTTTAGGTTAACACCAGCTTTTGCATAATCCATTTAACAACCTCTTAATTTATTATTAGCATCTTCTAATTTCTTAATCTTCTCAGCATTTTTCTTAAGAATCACTTCCTTCAATCCCCCATTACTATGCCCTAATATCTTTGCAACATGCCTTGCAACATTTGCAGGCCTTAAAATCAAAGAGTTAGAACTTCCAGGTGGATTTGTTACACATGAAATAAATTCATTTTTGTCAGGAGGACAGCTCACTACAGGATGCACGCTGTGATAAGACACAACACCAGATAATGCATCTGTTCCGCCAGCAATTGTTATAAATACAACAGGCTCAACTGAATCATTGTATTTATTAACAACTTCTTCACATTTTGCAGGCTGCTTGTGTGCAGAACAAATCTTTACTTCAGAAGGTATACTATATTTTTTCAATTCTCCTTGAATCTTTTCAATGTGAGGCATATCACTGTCAGAACCAGCAATAATAACTACAACTCCTCCTTTAATGTAGCCTTCTTTTTTCAAATTATAAAGCATATCTTCTTTGACATTTCCTGCAGGAAACTTAAACTTTCTTCCAGTAAGTCTCTCATATAAACTAATATATCTATAAGCAACCTCTGCAACATCTTCATCAGAAAGATCAGGTACTTTTCCACTGCTGCCATAACTAAATCCTTTTGCAACAAGAACATCTCTTGCAAACTGCTTAGACAATTCACTTATCTTTAGCTCTGGCTTTGCTTCTAATAACTCAGAAACAGTTTTATATTTGCCTGTTGCCATTTCTTTCTCTATAAGTTTAAACTTCTCATACTCTTTTAGAGTGCAGTATCTTGATGAATCAGGAGTATTTGCTTCATCAATCAAATGAATATTTCTATTTTCATCAAGACCAAATTCATATTTTGTATCTATGAATATAAATCCATTCTTACTAGCAAGTTCAGCTCCTCTCTTAAACAATCCAACTGCAGCATTTCTTAATTGAGTAGCTAGTGTTTTTCCTAATTTTTCTGCCATATACTCAAAACTAACGTTTATATCATGGTCTCCATCTTCTGCTTTTGTAGCAGGTGTAAACAATGGTTCTGATAATCTTTGATATCTAAGCAATGTATCAGGCATCTTTATACCGCAGAATTCTCTTTTTCCATCTTCATAATCTGCTGCCATGCTTCCCCAAACAAATCCTCTTACAACAAACTCAAAAGGAATCTTATTCATCCTTTTTTGCACAACAACATTTTCATAAGGGCTTTTAACCATAGCATTTTTTACAATATCTTCTGTATTTTCAAAAGCCCATTTAGTAAATAAATTCAATACTCTTCCTTTAAAAGGAATCTGTCTGCTAAGAATATTATCAAAGCAAGAAATTCTGTCGCTTGCAACCATTACTATAGGCTTGCCAAGCTCACTTGATGTAAAATGAACATCTCTTACTTTTCCTGGTTTATGCATACCAAGTTCAGGAATAAATCCTGAAGTAAGTGTATTGCCAAGATTTTGTTTAATAATCTCTTTATATTCTTTCTCTTGTTCCAAAAATATCCTCCCCCTATATTAAAATCCCTTTTATTTATCAATAAAAACTTTTCTATTCTGAACTTTTATTTTACCTTGTCCAAATAAATGTATTACTTTTGGATAAAGTCTTTTTTCAAGTGCTTGAACTTTTTCTTTTAATGAATCTGCAGTTTCATTATCTTCAATTTCTACTGTTCCTTGCATAATAATTGGCCCTGTGTCCATTCCTTCATCAACAAAATGTATAGTGCATCCACTTACTTTGCAGCCATAATCTAAAATATTTTGATGGACTGATATGCCCATACCAGGAAAACTTGGCAATAATGATGGATGAATATTGATTATTTTATTTTTGTATTTTTGCACAAACCATTTGCTGAACAATCTCATATATCCAACAAGCACTATTAGCTCTATCTTTTCTTCATCAAGCATTTCAGCAATTTTTTTATCATAATTTTCTCTTGTATCCTTATCTTTATCATAAGGAACTACTTTTGTCTTAAAACCATTATTTCTTGCTCTTTCAATTGCAGGACATTCTTTATTTGCAATAACTATCCTTATTTCAGCATCAAGCTCTTTTTTCTTAATAGCCTCAATTATAGCCTGAAGATCAGTTCCTTTTGTAGAAGCCATCACAGCAATTTTTAGTGTCATGATATCATCTTTTCTGCATATTATACGCAATCATTGTATTTTCCAATAAACAAGCAACAGTCATTGGACCTACACCACCTGGCACAGGTGTTATATATGAACATTTGTCTTTAACATTTTCAAAATCAACATCACCATATAATTTTCCCTGGTCTCTTACAATTCCAACATCAATAATTACAGCTCCTTCTTTAACCATATCAGCTGTTACTAAGTTTCTTTTTCCAACAGCAGAAACAATTATATCAGCTTTTATTGTATGCATTTTCAAATCTTTTGTTTTAATATGGCATACAGTTACTGTTGCTCCTTTTTTTAACATTAATTGAGCAATTGGATTTCCAACAACTACACTGTTTCCAATAACAACTGCTTCTTTTCCTTCTAAATTAATATTATAATAATCAAAAAGCTTCATTACTCCTCTTGGTGTGCAAGGCACTAATCCTTTTTCATCTAGCATCATTTTTCCAATATTCATTGGATGAAAACCATCAGCATCTTTCTCAGGCAATACAGCATTCATTATTTTTTTACTTGAGATATGAGAAGGAAGAGGCATTTGCACTAAAATTCCTGTTATTTTGTCATCTTTATTCAACTTGTCAACAAGAGCAAGAACCTCTTCTTCAGAAGCATCTTTGTCAAGTTTGTGCTGATAAGATTCTATTCCAACTTCTTTGCATTTTTTGTCTTTTATATTAACATAAACCTTTGATGCAGGATCTTCTCCTACTAAAATAACTGCAAGACCTGGTTTTTTCTCTAGTTTTGAAACTTCTTCTTTAACTTTTTCTCTTATTTCAGCAGCAACTTTTTTGCCATCTATCAATTGCATTTTAACCTCAAAAATGACCAAAACATCTTTCTGTTGTAAAAACCATTGCCATATCATGTTCATTTACTGCTTCAATTACTTCTAAATCTCTGACAGAACCACCTGGCTGAATTACAGCAGAAATTCCGTGTTTTGTTACTAAATCAACAGAATCTCTGAATGGAAAAAATCCATCAGAAGCAAGCACAGCTCCTTTAAGTGGATTCTCAGATAATTTATCTTTTGCAACAACAACATTCATAGCATCATAATCAACACTAGCCCTATCAAGTGCTTTTTGATAAGCTTTTAAAATTGCTTGTTCAACAGCACCAACTCTTTCTTGCTGTCCAGAACCAACAGCCAAAGTAACACCATTTTTTACAATAACAATACCATTGCTTCTTACACCAATATTAATATACCAAGCAGTTAACAAATCCTTAAGCTCTTGTTCTGTTGGCTCTCTTTTTACAGAAATCTCCCCACCATCATTTTTAATCATTGGCTGTAATATAAGCTCTTCTTTACTTTTTATCTTGCTTAGGTAAGGCACTTGCACAACTAAATTGCCTGTATTCATGACCTTTAAATCAAATATTCCTTTAACATCATCTCCTGCAAATTTAGGGATTTTATCTAAATTTGAAAAAAGAAACAACCTCATGTTCTTTTTACTGCTCAATATCTCTTCTGCATCTTTTTCAAAACCAGGAGCAGCAACAGCTTCAACATAACTTGTCATTATTTCTTCTGCAGTTTTTTTATCAACTTCTCTATTAAAGACAACAACAGAACCAAAAGCACTTCTTGCATCAGAATCTCGCGCTTTTTTGTAAATCTCAGCTAATCCTTCATCTTTATATTGTGTTGAAAAACCAGATGGAATCAAATGTTTCATAACAGCACAAGATTTAGAATTAAAAAATTTCAAAATCTCTAATGCTCTAGTCACATCAAGAATATTTGTTGCAGATGGCCCGCCTTTTCCAGATTTCAGCAATCTTAGGTTAGTTAATTCAGCTAAACTTACACCATCTACTTTATAGACAGCTCCAGGCTGATTTGGGTTTTCTCCATATCTTAAATCATCAACTTTCTTTAATTTTATAATAAGTTCTTCTGGAAAATTACCTTCATTTACTGTTCTATATATTTTTTTCAAATCTTTTATATCCTTCATTTTATCTCATAGCTTTTTTCAAGATCTTTCATTTCTGTCTTTTGAATTGCTTTATCTACACTTAATAAATATTCTGTAATCATTTTTGAAGCTTTTTTTGCCAATGCAAGTCTTGTTGCAAGACTTATTGCTCCATTATTTTTCTCAAGCTCTTCAATCAAATCCTTGTAATTAGATGGATCAGTAATTAATGCTGTGCTTATAAAAGCTTTTCTTGCATTATGGCTCATGCTTGGTCCTCCAACATCAATTGACTGCCTTATCATTTCAAAACTAGCATTTTCATCTTGCATCATCTCATCAAGAGCATAAAAATTAACAATCAAAGCATCAATATATCTTAATCCCTGCTGTTTCATAAACTCATCATCTGATTCAGTGTATTTATGTGCAAGCAAACCAGCATGAATTGCAGGATGCAGTGATTTAACTAAACCAGTTTTCATTTCAGGATATTTTGTTAATTCAGAAACCTGAATAACAGGCAGTCCAGCAGATTTTAATAATTTGTAAGTTCCTCCTGTAGAAATAAACTTAACATCTGGATTTTTCTCCAAAATAAATCCCAAAAGTCCGTTCTCAGGAACACCTTCAATAACAGAACCATCTTTTGTTTTGTTTGAGACTAATCCATCTTTATTTGTGCAGCTAACCATAACTAGTTTTAGTTTTATTAAATCATCCACTTTTTTAACATGTTCAATTTCTGCCATTATCTACACCTTATAATTCTTTTTTCAGTAATAATCATATCAACTGGTTTATCATGCTTTTCACAAGGAACAAAATCAACAATCTGTTCTTCAAAAGCAAGAGCAATTTTAAGTGATTTTTTCAATGTTTTTAAAAATTTATCATAATATCCTTTTCCAAATCCAACTCTTGAACCATTTTTATCAAAAGCAACACCAGGCACTAAAACCAAGTCAATATCTCCTTTGTGTTTATACTTTTTAACAGGCTCTAATATCCCATAGTTTGCTGCAGCCAGATCATTAAAATCCTTAAGCTGACTAACTTTAATTATATCTTCCTCAATATAAGGCACTATAATCTTTTTTTCTTTTTTAGTTAATTCATCTTTAATAAGTTCTCTTGTATTTACTTCAACACCTAATGAAACATAAGGCATTATTGTTTTTGCTTTAATGAATTCTTTTAATTTGCTTAAGTTTTCTATTACTCCTTTGCTTTTTTCTAGAGCAGTCTCATGGGGCAAATTACTTCTAACTTCTTTAACCCTTTCTCTTATTTCTTGTTTTTTCATTTAAGTCTGTCTAGTTCTTTTTTTGCAATATCTCTCCTAAAGTACATTCCATCAAAGTTTATTTCTTTTATTTTTGAATAAGCAGTGCTAACAGCTTCTTTCAAACTTTCTCCAAGGGCAACAATGTTCAGCACTCTTCCTCCATTTGTAAGAATTTTGCCTTTTTCTTCTTTTGTTCCTGCATGTATTACCTGTGCTCCCTCAACCATATCAAGGCCAGTTATTACTTTGCCTTTTTCATAAGACCCAGGATAACCTCCTGATGCCAGTACAACAGAAACACAATGTTTATCAGACCATTTGACCTCTGTTTCACCAAGTTTCTTGTCAATTACAGCATTCATTACTTCTAGTATATCTGAATCTAGTCTTGGCAGAATAACCTGTGTTTCAGGGTCTCCAAATCTGCAGTTAAATTCTAACAGCTTAAGCCCTTGTTTTGTTTTCATTAAACCTGCATAAAGAACTCCTTTGTATTCAATGCCTTCTTTCTTTATTCCCTCAATAAATCTTTTGATAATCTTTTCTTCCATCTCTTTTTCTAATCCATCTAAGATTGGTGCAGGAGAATAAGCTCCCATTCCGCCTGTGTTAGGCCCTTTGTCACCTTCATAAATTGGTTTATGGTCTTGAGAATAAACCATTGGCTTAAAGTTTTCACCATCCATAAAAACAAGATAAGATGCTTCTTCTCCAAATAAGCATCCTTCTACTATGACTTTTGATGAAGCTTTGCCAAATTTATTGTATTCCAAGCATTCTCTTGCAAACTTAATTGCTTCTTCTTCTGTTTTAGCAACAAAAACACCTTTGCCAGCAGCAAGTCCATCTGCTTTAACAACAATTGGTGCTCCTTTTTGCTGTATGTATTTTTTTGCTTCATCAAAATCAGCAAATTCTTCAAATTCAACAGTTGGAAGTCCATATTTTTTCATAAATGTTCTAGCAAATGATTTTGAACCTTCAAATTGTGCAGCAACTTTATTTGGACCAAATACTCTAATTCCATTTTTTTCTAGTTCATCAGTTATTCCATTGCAAAGAGGATCTTCTGGACCAACAATCACAAGACCAATATTATTTTCTTTTGCAAACTTTACTATTGCTTCATTGTCCATTATATCAATATCATGACATTCAGCAACCTCTGCAATACCTGGATTGCCTGGAATTGCAAATAATTTGTCAAGAAGTCTGCTCTCAGCAACTTTTAATGCAAGAGCATGCTCTCTTCCACCTTTTCCAATTATTAAAACATTAATATTATTATCAAGTGTTTTTTGTTCACCCATTCTTTGGCCTCCTAACTTCTTCTTTTGTTCTTCTGAAGGTTCTTCAGGATAATCTCCAGTAATACAAGCCATGCAAACATCCCTCCTTATAGCATTTTTTAAATCATCAACAGTAGCGTAAACCAAACCATCTGCTTCAAGATATTTTTTTATATCTTCTATGGATTTATCAGAAGCAACAAGTTCTTTTTTTGTTGCAAAATCAATCCCATAAAAACAAGGATATCTTAATGGAGGACAGGCAGAAACAAACGTTACTTCTTTAACTCCTCCTTTTTTTAATGTTTTAATTATTCTTTTTGAGGTTGTTCCTCTTACAATGCTGTCATCAACAACTACAACTCTTTTATTGTTAAGAATGCTGATTATAGGTCTTAATTTTTTTCTAACCTGTTCTTCTCTTGTTTTTTGCGATGACATAATAAATGTTCTTTGAACATTTCTATCTTTTATCAGCCCTTCCCTATACTTTATTTTTGAATCTTCACTCAATTTTATAGCAGCTGTTCTTCCGCTGTCTGGTACAGGACAGATAATATCAGCAATGTCTCTGGTTATATGTCTGCTCAAAAGACTTCCAAGAGCAAGCCTTGCTTTGTAAACAGATCTTCCTTCAATCATACTATTTGGGCTTGCAAAATAAACCCATTCAAACATGCAATGTGCCCTTCCATTTTGAAATATTATTTTATCCTCTATCTTTAAATCCTCAGAAATAAAAACAGCTTCTCCTGGTTCAACATCTCTGACATATTCATAATCTATTACTTGAAGCGCAACTGTTTCTGATGCAAAAATATAGGAATCTCCTTTCTTACCTATAACCAAAGGCCTTATGCCATACGGATCTCTTATAGCAAATATGCCTTTGCCTGAAATCATTCCAATTATAGAATAAGCACCCCTTACTTTTTGAATAACTTTTCTTGCTGCTTCAAAAAAATCATATTTCTTGTAATACTGCTCTGCAAATATCTTAAGAATAATTTCAGTATCAACAGTTGTATGCAGCTTTTTTCCTTTTTTTGAAAACTCTTCTTTTAAATCAAAATAATTAATTGTGTTGCCATTTAGCGCTAATGCAATATGAGGTATATTTTTTGTTACTATTGGCTGCGCATCATCTAATGTGCCTTTGCCTTGTGTTGCATACCTTGTATGACCAACACCCATTTTTCCTCTTAATTCTTCTCTTTCTTCTCTTGTAAAAACCCTATGTACAGAATCTAATTCTTTTTTTACAAAAATTTTATCTTTCTCACTTGTTATAATTCCAGAAGCATCTTGTCCCCTATGCTGCAAAGAAGATAAACCAATAGCAATATTATCCACTACTTCATTTTTTCTACTTATTATTGCAGTTATTCCGCACATTTTTTATTTTTAACAGACTCTACAGCATTTTTGAATATCATAAAATTAGTTTCTATTAACTCAGGCATTTCTTTGTTATCTCTCTTTGCAATTTCTTTTTTCAGCTGAAATTCTGGCTCACTTATAGAATAAATTGCTCTTTCTGGATGAGGCATCATACCCATTAATCTTCCTGTTTTATCACAAATTCCAGCAACATCAGCCATTGCACCATTTGGATTTAATGGATATTCGCCATCTGCACTATTACCTTCTTCATCACAATATCTAAAAACAATCTGATTGTTTTTCTTAAGTTCTTCAAGCACTTTCTCATCACAAAAAAATCTTCCTTCACCATGAGCAACAGGAAGGTGTGTTAAAGAAATTCCTTTTGTAAAAACACAGCTTGAACTATTATTCTTAATATTAACCCATCTGCATTCATATCTATTGCTGTTGTTTGCTTCCATTGCATTTATTCTTGTGCCATAATCTCCAGAAGGCAATGAAAATAAACCAAGATGAGTCATAACTTGAAATCCATTACATACTCCAAGTATTAATTTTCCAGAATTAATAAATTCCATCAAATCTTTCCATAAATTATTTCTTACTTTGTTTGCAAAAGCATTTCCAGAGCCAGTATCATCTCCATATGAAAATCCTCCTGGAAACATCATTATGTCATAATTAGACATCTTCTTTTTTCCTTCAATCAAATCATTGATGTGAACAATTTCAGCTTCTGCACCAGCTAATTCAAAAGCATGCGCACTTTCTCTTTCACAATTAATTCCATATCCAGACATTATCAATACTTTTACCATCAGTAATCCTTAAACCTCTCTTTGTAAACCATTTCTAATTTTTTAACATCAGATTTAATAACTTCTTTTTCACCATTATTTACTGTAAATTCCCCCTTATCTCCTACAACTCCAATTTTAGCCAAGTCAAAATCTTTCATAGCTTCTTCAAACTCTTCTTTATTCTTAGGATCAATTGTTACAACAAATCTTGACTGTGATTCTGAATACAAAATCTTCTCAACAGCTAAATCAGCTGCTTTGCTTACATCAACTTTAACACCAAGCTGACCAGCTATTGACATTTTAGCTAATGTAATCAATAATCCTCCTTTGCCAACTGAAGCACAAGAACTCAATATACTTTTTTTGTGCAGTTCATACATCTTTTCATACAATTTTCTTGCTTTTTCTGCATCAACTTTTGGAGCTTTTGCACCAATCTTTCCATAAGCCTTGTAAAACTCACTTCCACCACATTCATCTTTTGTCTTTCCAATAACATAAACCAAATCTCCATGCATTTTAAAATCCATAGTAGTTGTTTTCTTAACATCTTCAATTACACCAATGCTTGAAACAAGCAATGTTGGCAAAACAGAAATCTTTACAGCACTATTTTTTTCATCAAAACCTTTGAAATCATTGAACATGCTGTCTTTTCCAGATATAAATGGTGTTTTGTAAACAGTTGCATAATCATAACAAGCTTTTGCAGTATCTTTTAATTGCCCTAATCTTTCAGGTTCATTTGAACTGCACCAGCAAAAATTATCAAGCAAAGCAAGATGATTTATATTTCCTCCAACTGCAACACAATTTCTTATTGATGTATCAATTGCACATGCAGCCATATCATAACAATTAATCTCACTTAGTCTTGGATAAAGGCTTTGTGATATTACAGCTCCTTTTTTACTGTTAAACAAAGGTTTTATAACAGAAGCATCTCCATTAACTCTTCCTTTGCCTTGCAAAGGCTTTACTGCAGAATTATTCTGAACTTCATGATCATATTGCTTTGAAATAAATTCAAAACCGCAGTTATTATGGCTGCCTAGAATCTTTTCAAACAATTCTTGCTGATTATCAACTTTAATCTCTGGCTCTTCTGTATTGTATGGGTATTTTTTTGTTTCTAATTTTCTTTTTGGCAAGCCATTATGCAAGAAATCCATCTCAATATTAAATATCTCTTTTCCATTAAAATTGACAATAGCTCTATCAGTATCATTAAATTTACCTATAACAACTGCTTCAACACCTCTTCTTTCCATCAACTCAATAAATTCCTTTAGTTTATTATCAGGCACAGACAAGGTCATCCTTTCTTGAGATTCTGAAATCCAAGTTTCCCATGGCTGCAATCCAGGATATTTTAAAGGCACTTTTTCAAGCTCAACAACAAAGCCTCCAGCTTCTTCTGCCATTTCAGCAACAGAACAAGATAAGCCTCCAGCACCATTATCAGTTATACTGTTGTAAAGCCCTTTATCTCTAGCTTCTTTTACAATTGCATCAGACAATTTCTTTTGAGTAATAGGATCTCCTATCTGCACAGCAGTTGCAGGGCTTCCTTCATCCATTGCTTCTGATGAAAATGTTGCGCCATGAATTCCATCTTTTCCAACTCTGCCGCCCATCATTACAATATTATCACCAGGCATAGCTTTTTTGTCCTGGCCTAATTTATCATTAGGAAGTTTTCTTGGAATCAAACCAACAGTTCCTACAAAAACCAATGGCTTTCCTTTATAGCAGTCATCAAAATAAACAAAACCAATAGGTGTTGGAATGCCAGAGCAGTTTCCTCCAACATTAACTCCATATATAACACCATCCATTATTCTTCTTGGAGTTAAAGCAGCATTTGTTTTGTCTTTCCCTCTATAGATAATGCTGCTATCTTCTGGTCTTCCAAAACAAAAACCATATCTGTTAGTTATTGGCAGTGCACCGCAGCCAAAACCAATAGTATCTCTATTTACTCCAACAATTCCAGTAATAGCTCCACCAAAAGGATCTAATGCAGAAGGACTGTTGTGAGTTTCTACTTTATCTGTAATCATCCATTTTTCATCAAAAACAATCCCGCCAGAATTATCTTTAAAAACAGACAAGCAAAAATCTTTTTCACCAAGCTCTTCTCTAACTTTATTTGTTGCTGCTTTAATGTATTTTCTGTAAATTCCTTCTTGTATATCATCCATCTCTCCTGCAAAAATTGTGTGTTTGCAGTGCTCAGACCATGTTTGAGCAATAGATTCAACCTCAATATCTGTTGCTTTTCTGCCTTGTTTTTTAAAATAAGCCTGAATTGCTTTGAAATAATCTAAGTCAAGAGCTAAAGGGCCTCTTGTTGTTTTGGTTTCAGGATCAATAATTCCTTTTTTCCCTAATTCTATTAATTTTTCATCATCTACATTAAGATCAATCTCAACAATATCTTGTTTCTGAGAAAGATTAACTTTTGGAACAATATAATCCATGCCTTTGTCTTTAACATATTCATCATAAGACTTGATATGGAGTCTTTCTATCAAAATATTGATAAGCTCTTTTGCAATAATCTCAATATCTTCTTTTCTCAAATCCTCTGATTTGATAAAAAGAACCTTTGAAGTAAATACCTTATTTCTTCCTATTTTAATCTTGAAAAGGTCATTAATAATTTCAGCAGTAGTATTTGCAACATTATCAGTTACACCAGGCAAAAAACCTAATTCCAATGCCCAGTCAAATTCTTTTTGAATTGGAGAATTAATTCTTGGCACATCAACAACAGGATTATGCAAAGAATCAGCTATTTTTTTTATCTGCTCGTCAGAAAAGTCATATTGAATTGTATAGACCTTGCTAATATCAAGCACTGTACTATAACCTAAACTTTTTAACTTTTTTTCCAAAACTTTTGCTTCTGAACTCTTCTCTTTAGCGTCAATAGCTATTCTAAAAATACTCAATAAAAAAACCCCCTTTCCTAAACAAAATTAGCAATAACTCATATATAAATATTATGTCCATTTATCGTATACAAAACTAGTAAAAAAATATATACAAAACAGAACAATTAAATTAATAAATCATTGATGTTTTTCTACTTTGGGAATAAACTTGGGGGTGCATTACATGAGAAATATTTTATTTTCACAACCATCAAGCAAAGCTACAAAAATAATGCTGCTTGGCTGTGGAGAACTTGGTAAAGAAGTTATAATTGAAGCCCAGCGTATGGGTTATTACACAATAGGTGTTGACCGTTATATGAATGCTCCTGGTCATCAGGTTGCTCATAAGTTTTATGCAGGCAATATGAAAGATGCAGGATTTCTGCGTTCTATTATTGAAAAAGAAAAACCAGACTGTATTGTTCCAGAAATTGAAGCAATAAATCTAGATATGCTGTTTGATTTAGAAAAAGAAGGCTATAATGTGATTCCAAATGCAAAAGCAACACACGCAGCAATGCAGCGTGAAAGAATAAGAGAGCTTATCAGAAAAGCAGATGTAGAAACATCAAGATACATCTATACAACAACTTTAGATGAAATGAAAGATGCATGCGAAAAACTTGGTTATCCTTGCTGGGTTAAAGCAATAATGGACAGCTCAGGACATGGCTCAAGCTTTGTAAAAACTCCAGAAGATGTTAAAACAGCTTATGAAAAAGCAAAAAACGAAGCAAGAGGCTCTGGAGAAAAAATGATTGTTGAACAGCACATACCTTTTGATATAGAAGTTACTGAATTAGCTGTCAGGCATTTAGATGAAAATGGAAAAATTGTAACTTCATTTCCAAGGCCTGTTGGCCATTACCAAACAAGAGGAGGAGATTATCACTCCAGCTGGCAAATGGCAGAAGTAAGTGAAAAAGCTGAAAGAGGAATCTATGAAGCTGCAAAAAAAATAACAGATGCTTTAGGAGGCCAAGGTCTTTTTGGATGCGAGCTTTTTGTAAAAGGTGATAAAGTTTATGGAAATGAATGCTCACCAAGACCTCATGATACAGGCATGGTAACATTTGTAACACACCAAACAGGCTATTCAGAAGCAGGTCTGCATGTAAGAGCAATTACAGGCATGCCTGTTCCAACTGAGAACAGATTTGGCTATAATGTTGTTCCTATGCTTACTCCAGGCGCAACACACGTTGTGTTAAGCCCTTATGAGGGCTGGGATCCTGCATTTGGCAACATGTTCAAAGCTTTGAACAGAAAAGGAATAAGTTTCATGTCTTTTGGAAAGCCAGAAGCACATGTAAACAGAAGAATGGGTCTTGTTTTAGCTACTGCACCTACTGTTGCAGATGCAAAACTAAGAGCAGAAAAAGCAGCGCATTACCTAGAGATGAAAACAAGACAATTCCCAGACTGGAAAGGTCAAGAAGATAAAGAAAAACATCTGGTTAAATAAAGACAGTTGTAATATATAAATAATGCAACTTTAGTATAATAATATTTAAATAGCAAATAGATGTTTTTTTTCCTTATTATTTAATTTGGGGGGATGACAATGGGAATTTTTGAAGAAGATGAAGCAGTAGCTGTAGAAGAATTGAGACAAGCAGAAAAGGAAAAAAAAGAAGGAGATAGACAAGCAAGAATAAATAGGGGTAAACTTGACCCAAATAATTCTTATGTATATATATTTGGTCCAGTTGCATATGATCCTAAGAGTGTAGCAACTAAAAGTGATCCAAAAGTAATGATGTATGCTTTTGATTTATTAGCTCTTGGAGAATTGTGGGAAGAGAGAGAAGGTGTGCTTGTTCCTAAAGAAGGAGCAGGATTACTAAGAGATGCGCATGGAAATATAATAGATGGGGCTAATACAGACTTAAAAGTAAGGCCTTATGTTGCTGTTCAATCTTTAATATCTGAAGAAGACAGAGTTTTGGAACAAGCAGTAAATGGAACATTAGCTGTTGAATATACAGATAAACCAAGAGAGGTTTTAGTTGCAAGGGTATTCTCAAATTCATTATTTGATGCAGATGGAAAAGTAGTATTGTCAAAAAAAGAAGAACTGCATCCTGATCTAGAAGCAAGAGCAGAGAAAATAATAGCATTTTACAAAGAATTAAAAGCTAAAAAATAAGGAGGGATTTATTTGAGTGGTATATTTGGCATAGTAAGCAACAATAACTGTATTTCTGACCTATATCATGGAACAGATTATCATAGTCATCTAGGAACAGAGTATGGAGGCATAGCATATATTAATGAAAATGGAAGACCTATAAAAAAGATCCATCAAATTTCTAATTCTCAATTTAAATCAAAATTTAACATAGGAGGGATTAAAAGCAACATAGGAATTGGTGTTGTATCTGATAATGATCCTCAGCCATTAAGCTTTGAATCTAAATTTGGATCATATGCATTATGCTGTGCAGGACTTATAACAAATAAAAAAGAACTTTCTAATGAATTGATTAAAAGAGGCTTTTCTTTTTATGAAATAGATAATGGAAACATTAATGGAACTGAACTTGTTGCAAGCCTAATAAATCAAGGAGAATCTATTATAGATGGTATTGAACTCATGCAGAAAAAGATTCATGGTTCTGTTTCTTTACTTTTGGCAACTAAGGATGGAATTTATGCTGCTAGAGATAAAAATGGTGTAACTCCTTTAATTATTGGAGAAAAAGAAGGAGAAATAGCTGTTGCTAGTGAAACATGTGCCTTCCCAAATCTTAATTTCAAGATAAAAAAATTCCTTTTACCAGGAGAGATTGTTTTCATAAGCAAAAAAGGCATTGAAACTCAAAAAAAAGGTAATCAAAACAACAAAAGATGTTCATTCTTATGGATTTTCACCGGGTTCCCTGTTTCTAATTATGAAGGTATAAACACAGAAGTAGTTAGAGAAAGATGTGGAAGATTTTTAGCAAAAAGAGATAATGTTGAAGTAGATTTAGCTGCTGGTGTTCCAGATTCAGGAACAGCTCATGCAATTGGATATGCTATGGAATCAGGCAAACCTTATAGAAGAGTTTTATTCAAATATACTCCTGGTTATGGAAGAAGCTATACACCACCCTCTCAAGAGATAAGAGATAGAATTGCTTTGATGAAATTAATACCAAATGAAGATACAATTAAAGATAATAGAATTATTCTATGTGATGATTCTATTGTTCGTGGCACTCAGCTTAAAAATTTTACAGTCAATAAACTAAGAAATGCAGGAGCTAAAGAAGTACATGTAAGACCAGCTTGTCCTCCTTTAATGTTTCCATGTATCTATAACTTAAGTACAAGAAGTATTAATGAATTAGCTGCAAGAAAAGCAATAAGAACTATAGAAGGTCGTGATATTGAAGATGTTTCTGAATATCTTGATCCTAAGTCTGAGAAATACAAAAAAATGATTGACTGGATTGCTAAAGACTTAGATGTTGATTCTCTGCAGTACATGTTACTAGATGACATGGTTGAAGCAATTGGCTTGCCCAGGGAAAGACTATGCACATACTGCTGGACAGGAAAAGAAGTCCAGAAGAAACTGAAAAATGCAACTCTTTTAGGAAAAGTTAAAGATTTTTTATTTTAAACATTAATTTCTTTGTTAGAACTACCAACTAAATCAGAATATTTCTCAAGAACTGGTTTTACTTTATTTTTTAAGAATTCTTCTGTCTGGGTGCTTGCTGCTCCTGCAAATCTTTGAGGATTTTCAAGAAGTTTGTTCAAAAATTCTTCTGTTACTGGAATTGCATCATCTTCTGCTAGTCTTTTGAACAAATCATTTGATTTTCCATGCATTTTTACTGTTTTTCCTGCTTCAACTGAATGTTTTTTAATTATTTCGTGCATTTCCTGTCTGTCATGTCCTTTTTTAGACAATTCCATCAAAATAACTTCTGTTGCCATGGATGGCAGTTCTTCATTAAGATGTTTCTTTATCTGAGCAGGATAAACAACCATTCCATCAGTGATGTTCTGATAAAGTTTTAGAATTGCATTTGCTAGCAAAAATGTTTGTGGAATATCAATCCTTCTTATTGAAGAATCATCAAGTGTTCTTTCAAACCATTGATTTGCATGAATATGTGAAAAATCAATCTGTAAATTAATTAGTTTTCTAGATAAAGCAGTCATTCTTTCTGATCTCATTGGATTTCTTTTGTAAGCCATTGCAGAACTTCCTGTTTGAGATTTTGCAAAAGGTTCTTCCATCATCTTTAAGTTTGACATTAATCTCATATCAACTGCAAACTTATGAGCAGATTCAGCAATTCCTGAAATAGCTTTTGCAACAATTGTATCAAATTTCCTTGTGTAAGTTTGTCCTGTAACAGGAAAAGATGCTTCAAATCCTAATTTCTTACTAACTAATTTATCAAGCTGCTTTACTTTTTCATAATCATCAAAAAGCTCCATATAAGAAGCCTGAGTTCCTGTAGTTCCTTTAACACCTCTTGCCATAATCAAAACTTTCTCAATCTGTTGTAAATCAAAAAGAAGATCAAGAATATACAAAGTAGTTCTTTTGCCAATAGTTGTTGGCTGAGCAGGTTGATAATGAGTATAACCTAGAGTAACAAGGGATTTATGTTCATTTGCAAATTTATTCAAATTACTAATAGTATTTACAATTCCTATTTTGATAATCTTAAGAGCTTCTCTAATCTGAATCAAATCTGTGTTGCAGCAGACAAATTGAGAAGTAGCACCAAGATGAATTATGCCTTTTGCTTTTGGACAATGAGTTCCATATTCATAAACATGAGCCATAACATCATGTCTTATTTCTTTCTCTTTCTCTTTTGCAGCATCATAATCAATAGTTTTTTGTGCTTTTTTTAATTCTTCAATCATTTCAGGAGTTATTTGTTTTAATCCTAATTCCATCTGTGCTTCTGCTAGTGCTGTCCAGCATTTTCTCCAGGTTTGGAACTTAAAATCATTAGAAAAAACATACTGCATCTCCTTATCAGTGTATCTACTGACTAAAGGATCTTGATAAACATCATTTGCCCCCATATTAAATGAAAAATAAAGTAGTTATATAAATTTTTCTGCATAAAACAAAACAATTATATACTCTCTCTATCCAGTTTCTACTATGCCTATACAATATAGACAAAAGTGTTTCAAATGCAGGAAGAATTGGGTGTTAATAAATAGAGGACAGAGATTTGTAATATGTTATGACTGCCAGAAAGAAGATCTGAATAAAGAGATTAAAGACCCTAAAATGAAGAAAATGTTTAATATTCCTGAAGAATTCTATAGAAATAATGCATTTCTGAGAAGCATTAAAACTAATTATATAAGATTTGGAAAATTAAGTGAAAAACAAATTGAAGCTTTTAAGAAAACAGTAAAAAAATTAAAAGAAAAAAAATAATTATCTGATATTATAGACAATACTTACTCTTGCAGTTACAGTTACTTTTCCAGGCATTATTGCTGCAGCTTCTGCAACAGCATCTACTCCAACTGCTTTTTCCATTGCATACATATATGGCCTGAAATAAAAATCTGATTCTGAAACAGATTTTATATCTCCAAGTTTAACTTCTAAACTGTCTGCAATTGTTTCTGCTTTTGATTTTGCATTTTTTGTTGCGTCTGATAATGCCTGCTTCTTATATTCCTGTTCTTCTGTTTCACTTAATCCAAAATTAATGTTATTGATCTGATTTGCTCCATTTTTTACAGAAATGTCCACAATCTGTCCAACCTTATCTAATTCAGTTGTTTTTATTTTTAAGGTCTGTGTTGCTCTCCATCCAACTACTTTGCTTTCACCTTCTTCCCATCTTCTTTCTTCATACAAGCTAAGCTGTTCTGTTTCAATGTCATCAAAACCTGCTGCCTGTAATTCATCAATAACAGCATTAATTACAATATTTGCTTCATCTTGAGCTTCTTGCGCATTCAATTTCACAATAGAAATTCCTGTCCAAACTTCTGCTTCATCAGGTTCAACAGTAAGCTCAGAACTACCTTCAACATTTATTGTATTTCCTTCTTTTTCTACACAACCAGTTAGAGCTATCAAAGCAATAACCAGAATAATCATTAATATTTTTTTCATTTAATTCACCTCTTTTGAAGTTATGTGTAACATTTATAAATACTTATCTATGACTTTGATTTCATTTAAACCTTTCCATTCTCAAAACAGCATTAAAAGCAGTAATAGCAACTTCAATCTGTTTTGGTGTTGGCTCTTTTGTGCTAATTTTCTGAATCCACATGCCAGGAGTATTAATTATTTTCATAAACAATCTGTCTTTAAACCTTCCGCCTAATCTTAAAACTTCATAAGAAATGCTTGCAATAAAAGGCAATAATATTATCCTTCCTAATAATTTAAAATACCATGGCCCTAATATAAAAGAAAAAATCAAGATAGAGATACCTAAAACAATAACTAAAAAGCTTGTTCCACATCTTGGATGCAGTGTATCAAATTTCTTAACATTTTTTATATCTAATTTTTTGCCAGCTTCATAACAATTAACAACTTTATGCTCTGCTCCATGATATTTGAACAATAATTTCACATCACTCATTAAAGATATAAGCAGTAAATAACCAATCAAAATAAGAATCCTTAAAATACCATCAACTAAATTAAACCAAAATCCTTTTACAGGAAAAAGACTTGCTGCAAAAAAAGGAACCACAATAAATATCAAAACACCAAATCCCAAAGATAAAAACACAGTAAAAGCTAGCTGCCAGTTGGTTAATTTTTCTTTTTCTTCTAACTGCTGGTTTGCGCTCCAAGTTAACGTCTTTATTCCTAAAACAAGAACATCATAAAGATTAACAACACCCCTTATGAAAGGCCACCTAAACCATTTCTTTCTTCTATGCAGTTTTTCTTTTTTTGTTTTAATTTTGCCGTTTAAAAGCCTTACAGAAACAGCCATATTTCTTTCTGTCTTCATCATAACTCCTTCAATAACTGCCTGGCCTCCAATTAATTTTGTCATCACTTTTTCTTAATATCTGTATTATATAAAAGTTTTGAATTTAACAAATTTACATAACTTACAAAAATCGTAGATTTTTGAAGTTTGAAAAACCATTGTATTTCCATAATATTTAAATAATTTCTACCATTTCTATATAAAAAAAGAGGAATTCTAGTTACAATGTTGTTCAAAAACAAAAAAGGAGAAGTAGCTTCAATCATTCTATTAGTCGTAGTCCTCATAGCTCTAGTAGGTTATGGAATAAGAATGAGTGGAAGACAATGCAATGCAAATATTGACTGTGGAGAAAAACAATATTGCGGCTCTGACTTCAAATGTCATGATTTCCAAATTATTAAAGTCTACAAAAATGATCTTGTTATACCTGCAGTAATAGTAGCAGCTGCATTAGTAGTAGGAGCAGTAATTCTAAAAAGAAAGAAAGACAAAGAAGAAAAAAGAGTAAGTTATGATTATCAAGTTCAGCAGCAAGATAATCCTTATTATAAGTAATTACAATCCTAAACTTCTATCAACATCAATTGCAACTTGTTTTAGATTATGATAAGCTCTTTCAAAATCTCTTCTTAGCTCATCTATTAAATCTTCCATATTTTCTACTCTTAGCATATATTTATTCTTGACTTTAGTCACTAAACCAGACTCCATTAATTTATTTATATGGTGGATAACAGTCCCTCTGGTGAGTCCAAGCCTATCAGCTATCTCATCAGAACTTAAAGGTTCTCTAGCTTTAGCTGCTTTTAAAAGCTCAATGAAAACTCTAAAACAGCTTTTATCCTTGTCTCTTAAACCAAAAAGACCTAAAGAAGTACCTATCCACTGCAGTTCTTCATTAATATCTTTTTTTAAAGGCCTGCTTATCTTAACTACAGTGATTTTTCTGGATTGTATAATGACCATAATAACCATCTATATTTAGTAGTATTTAAAGTTTTCCCGAAAAATTTATATACTAGTAGTTTATTTAAGATAAACTGTGTTGATTTAAAGTCAACAACAAATATTAGAAAAATTCCTATTTGGGTTTAGATAATGGACAAACAAACAAAAAAACAAGAGAAAATAAGTAAAGAAATTGATAAAAAAGAAATCCAAATACAAGAATTAACAAATCTAGTTAAAAAAGTTCAAGCAGATTTTGAAAACTACAAAAAACAACAGGATAAAGAAAAAACAGAATTCTGCAAATACGCATCTCAAGAATTAGTAAAAAAACTTCTTCCTTTGCTTGACTCATTTCAATCAGCATTAAAAAACAGTAATTCAGAAGAATTCAAAAAAGGTGTTGAGTTAATCTATTCTCAGTTTTGGAAAATTCTAGAATCAGAAGGGCTTAAGCCAATAGAAGCGTTAAACAAACAGCTTGATCCATTCCTACATGAAGTTTTATTACAAGAAAAATCAGACAAACCAGAAAATACAGTTATTGAAGAGCTTCAAAAAGGATATACATTCAAAGATGCTGTTTTAAGACCAGCAAAAGTAAAGATAGCTAAGAAAAAAGAGGATGATAAAAAGTGAAAGAACAGATAACAAAATCAACTCCTGCACATAAAATAGTAAAATTAGGAATAGATTGCAGCAGATGTAATCATTGCTGCAGATATGGTGCAGGATTTTTAGTGCAAGGAGACATTCCAAAAATAGCAAAAAAACTCAAATTATCAGAAGAAGAGCTAATTAAAAACTGCCTAGAACCAGTAACAAAGTTTAATACAACTTTGTATAGGCCTCAAACAATAAAGAACGGCAAAAAATATGGAACCTGTATTTTCTTCAATTCACAAGAAGGATGCAGAGTCCATGATGTTAAGCCATTGCATTGCAAAATATCCTCATGCAATGAATATGGAGAAGAAATCTCAGTCTGGTTCCATCTGAATTATTTTGTAAATCCAAATGATCCTCATTCAATCAGAGAATGGAAAATCTACCTTGAATCAGAAGGAAAAAATATTCCAGGAGGTTCTTTGCAAGAACTAGTTCCTGACAAAGAAAAACTTAGGAAAATACTAAGTTATGAGGTATTGAAATGAAAGTAATTATATTAAAACAAGGAGTACATGTTGATTTAGAATTTGATTCAAAAACAGTCAGCAGCAGATGCAAAGAAATCTGCAGTTCTGTTGTTTTATTAAAAGCAGAATCTCCAGAAGAAAAAAATATTATTGTTGATACAGGAAATCTTGGATATGAAGATGAAATTCTAGCTAACTTAGAAAAACAAGGAGTAAAGCCAGAAGATATTAACTATGTCATAAACACACACAGCCATTTTGACCATATTACAAACAACTATCTTTTCAAAAACGCAGATAGAGTAATAGGAGCAACAGTTTGGTATACAGACAAAGGCCAAATAGGATATAATGATCTTGATTTAATTAAAGTACCTGGAATAAAAATGATAAAAACACCAGGCCATGCAGCAACTCATACTTCTGTTGTTGTAGAAAACCAAGGAAAAACCCATGTTATTGCAGGAGATGCAATACAAGAAGAGCGCATAAAAAAAGGATTGCAAAAATCAAATAAAATATACATGGATAGTGCTAAAAAGATTCTTGACATGGCTGATGTAATTATTCCAGGACACGGCAGAATTATTGAAGGAGAAGATTTAGAACAATTAAAAAAAGCTGTTAATCAGCAGGAGGTATAAAAATGCAAATAAGAAAATATCAAGAAGGAGATTTGTTAAAATTAATACCAATATACAAGAAATTCTTTCCAGTGCATGCAGTATTTACAAAAAGTGATGCAGAAATAATGGAGCATTTGGAAAAGATGAAAGAAAAAGGAGAATTTTTGATTGCAGAAGATGAAGGAAAAATAAAAGGTGGCTTAGTTCTAGTCAAAGATAATATTGATGGACACATAAAAGCTGAATTAAAAAGAATTGCAGCAAAAACACCAGTAAGAAAAATAATGACTGCATTAATTCAAGCAGCAGAAAAAGAAGTTGAAAAAGGAAAAATTGAGATAAAAATTGCAGAATCAGAAAAAGTTGGTCCAGCATTCTTCAAAAAATTAGGATATAAAGTTGAAGGAAAACTAACTTCACATTACAGACCAGGAGAAACATGTTATGTCCTAGGAAAAGACATAGGGGACGAAGAAGAAGTTTTAGAAACCCCTGGAGATGTTGTAGAATGAGTATAATCCAATCAACAGAAGATTTTGTAAGAAAAAACTTAGAGCAAGAGACAATTAATCATACTTTAAGAGTAAGACAAATAGCTCTCAAATTAGCAGAAACAGAAGAAGTAGACAAAGAAATAGTAGAGTTAGCAGCTTTACTGCATGACATAGGTTATATGAAAGGATTCAAAGACCATGCAAAATCAGGAGTTCCAATCACAAGAGAATTTCTAACAAAACAAAGTTATGATCCAATGAAAATTGGAAAAATAATCAACTGCATCACAAAACACAGCGGAAAAGAAACACCACAGACAACAGAAGAAAAAATAATTTGGGATTCTGATTGCCTTGATAGAATAGGAGCAATAGGCATATTGAGGATGTCTCCTAAGTTTGTTAAATACAATCTATGCAAAGAAGAAGAATTGCCTGAAGTACTTAAAACAAAACTTAATTCTGATGCAGACAAGTTGCATACAGAAACAGCAAAAAAGTTTGCAAAGCAATTAGTTGATTATCAAAATAAATTCTTCAAAGAATTACAAAAACAGTTAGACATAATCAATGGAGACTTTGATTTTTTCTATAAAATCACAAAGGAGGATTAAAAATGACAGAACCAAAAAAGATCAATCTAGGAATACAAGACGGACAGGAATTTTTTGCTCATGAATTAAGCGTGCATTTTAACCCAACACAATTTATCTTTGATTTCAGGTCAGTAACACCAAGAAATGACCCAAGAAGCAAAGATGTACCGTTTATTTCTATAAGGCACAATGTAGTTTTATCAGAGCCTTATCATGCAAAAAGAATCTTAGAAGTTTTGAAAAACGTTATTGAACAGTATGAAAAACAGTTTGGTAAAATAGAGAAACCAAAAGCAGTAAAAGAATATGAAAAGAAAATGAAAAACGCAGTCAAAAAAGACAGCAAAAAATCAACAAAAGAAACAATTCCCTCTTATCTAGGGTGATAGTATACTTACAAAGGTGATGTAAAATGCCAAAAATAATCGGAATAGATTTAGGAACAAGCAACTCTGCTGCAGCTGTTTTAGAAGCAGGCAGACCAAAAATAATACCCAGCGCAGAAGGTGCAACTCTTTATGGAAAAGCATTTCCTTCTGTTGTAGCTTTTACAAAAGACGGACAGTTGTTAGTTGGAGAAGCAGCAAGAAGACAAGCAGTTTCAAATCCAGAAGGAACAATAATGGGTGCTAAAAGAAAAATGGGTACTGATTTCAAGTACAGTATCTATGGAAAAGAATATACTCCTCAGCAAATATCTGCATACATCTTGCAAAAGATAAAAAAAGATGCAGAAGCTTATTTAGGAGACAAGGTTGTAAAAGCAGTTATTACAGTTCCTGCTTATTTTGATGACAACCAAAGACAAGCAACAAAAGATGCAGGAAAAATAGCTGGATTAGATGTAGTCAGAATTGTTAACGAGCCAACAGCAGCTTCTTTAGCTTATGGTTTGGACAAATCAAAGCAAGAGCATAAAATTCTAGTTTTTGACTTTGGTGGTGGAACATTAGACTGCACAATAATGGAGTTTGGTGAAGGAGTATTTGAAGTAAACTCTACTTCAGGAGATACTCAATTAGGCGGAACAGACATGGACAATGCAATAGTCAAGCACATTATTGAAAAATTCAAGCAAGAAACAGGAATAAACTTAGATGAAGATGATGTAGCGATGCAAAGAATAAAAGAAGCAGCAGAAAAAGTAAAAATTGAATTATCCACTACACTACAAACAGACATTAATCTACCATTTATTACACAAGGAGATGGTGGTCCAAAGCATTTAACTATGAAATTAACAAGAGCAAAAATAGAAGAGCTTGTTGAACCAATTGTAGATAAATGCAAGCATTCAGTTGAACAGGCATTAAAAGATGCAAAACTAACAACAAATGATATCAACAAAGTTATTCTAGTTGGCGGTCCAACAAGAATGCCTATTGTTCATAAAAAAATTGAAGAATGGACTAGTAAAAAACCAGAACGCGGTGTTGATCCAATGGAATGTGTTGCAGCAGGAGCATCAATCCAAGCAGGAGTTTTAGCAGGAGATGTTAAAGATGTATTGTTATTAGACGTAACACCTTTGACATTAGGTATAGAAACATTAGGAGGAGTAAGAACTCCTTTGATAGAAAGAAATACAACAATTCCTGCAAAGAAATCTCAGATATTTTCAACAGCAGCAGACAATCAGCCAGCAGTAACTATTAATGTTCTGCAAGGAGAAAGAGCAATGTCAGCAGACAACAAATCTTTAGGAAGATTTGACTTAGTTGGAATTCCACCTGCGCCTAGAGGAATACCTCAAATTGAAGTTTCATTTGATATTGATGCAAATGGAATTGTAAATGTCTCTGCTAAAGATTTAGGAACAGGAAAACAACAGCAAATTACGGTAACTGGAAGTACTAAATTATCAGAAGAAG
>JAHWIM010000061.1 GCA_019322535.1 Candidatus Woesearchaeota archaeon | reverse complement strand
TAAAATAACTGATTATATCTATATTGGCACAAATCAATGCTGCCAGATGCATTTCAAAAAAGAATTATTAAAAAAAGGAATAAAAGCAGATATCAGCTTGGAAGGAGAGAGATTAGATGCTCCTTTTGGTGTTGAGTATTATCTTTGGCTTCCAACAAAAGATCATTTTCCACCAACCCAAAAACAACTTAAAGCAGGAGTTGATTTCTTAAAATTCCTTGTTAAAAACAAAATTAAAACATATGTCCATTGCCAAAGAGGACATGGAAGAGCTCCAACATTAGTTGCATCTTATTTAATATCGCAAGGAAAGTCTGTTCAAGAAGCAATTAAACTATTAAAGAAAAAAAGACCAGTTATTCACCCTAATAAAAAACAGATTGCTGCATTAAAAAAATATGAAAAAAGTTAAATTAGGAAAAACTGGCTTAACTGTTTCTAGATATTGCATTGGCACAGATTACAAAGGAGATATATTTCCAAGAAAAGGTGGATTATTGTTAAAAAAAGCATTCAATCTTGGAATAAATTTCTGGGACACTGCAGACATGTATGGAACCCACTGCCATATTAAAGAAGCTCTAAAATATGTACCAAGAGAAAAAGCTATCATTGCAACAAAAATCCGTTCTACAACAGCAAAGCAGGCAGAAAAAGATCTCAAAAGATGTCTAAAAGAGATCAATACAAAGTATGCTGATATAGTTTACCTGCATGGGATAGATTCTGTTCCTGAATTTAAAAAACTAAAAGTTGTGCTAAACTACCTTATTAAAGCAAAGCAGCAAGGTTTAATCAAAGCAATTGGTCTTTCAACACATTCAGTAGAGTTAACAAAACACCTACTAAAAGAACCAAAAATTGAGGTTATTCTGGCACCTGTTAATTTCATAGGAAATAAGGTTAAAGATGGGACTCAAGCACAAATGAATGCTTTATTAAGAAAACTCCATAAAGCAGGCAGAGGTGTAGTTGCAATAAAAGTTATGGGTGGTGGGAAAAAAACACCATTTAAAGATCCAAAAAAAGCAGTAAAATATGTGCTTGGTTTACCTTTTATCCATTCGCTTTGTATAGGAACAAGAAATCTAAAACAGTTAAAGTTTAATTATAATCTATTTAAACAATAAATTTAAAAAGCATAAGATAAAAATAATACACAGGTGAATTAAATGCCTAAATTCAAAATAGAAGTTAATAAAGAAGCATGTATTGGCTGCGGTAATTGCGCTACTGTTTGTCCTGACAGTTTTGAGATGGCTGAAGGCAAATCAAAACCAAAAAAAGCAGGAGTTGAAAAACTCGGCTGCATTCAAGAAGCAGCAGATGGATGTCCTGTTCAGTGTATTAAGATTACTAAAGTATGAAAGAAATTAGAGTCTTCATAATAGAAGGAATAGCTGGTTCTGGGAAAACTACGTTTCATAACCAATTAAAGAAGAAATTAAAGAATAAAACAATCTATGATTTTTCAGAAGAAGAATTACTATTCAGCTGGAAACACGCATGGCTAAAGAATATTAACAGCATAAGATTAAATTTTATGAACAGTATTCTTGATTATATTCAAACAACAATCAAAAAAGATTCATCTGCAGTATTTATTCTAAACAGATTTCATATTTCTTTTGCAATACTTGCTGTTAAGATGAGTAAAAACATAGCAAGTAAATACAACAAACTAATTCAAAGAATAAAAAAACTACCAGTTAAGATATTTGTTCCAACAATTAAAAAACATGAAATAGAAAAAAGATCTTCTCACAAAGAAAGAAAAGAAAAGATTTGGGGATTACATCAGCAAAAGCGTATGAAAACAAGAAATTTCTCAAATTTAACAGAAATGTATGTTTGGGAGCAAAATCTGATTCTAAAGCTCCTTAAAAAGCAAAAAATACCTTATTCTGCCATTAAAATCAAAAAATAGTATTACAGCCCTTCTAGTGCCTGAATTCTGCAGTTTCATACCTTCAAATTCTGCCTTTTTAGAGCCTCTATTACTACTCACTAGTGGATAATAATAGAAAGATTTAAATACTAGTAATATGTTATTACCCTTAGGTGATTAAATATGTATACAAATCTTAGAGAATCTGCAAAGAAAATTGTGGACGCCATTGTAGCTAGAAAACAAAATCCTAGAGACAGAACTATTCGTCCAAATGTACTATATCACACATTTGCTTCTCAATTAAATGGTGGAAAAAAGAAATTTGATCAATTAATTTATGTTGAAGCAATAAAAGCTCAGCGTAAAGGAGCTGATATTAATCCAATGTTTGTTGTAGATTGTCTTAATGAAAGTTATGAAAATTTAGAAGAGCAAAGAAGAGAATTTGCAGGAGACCCAAACGAAGATTTAGGTGCAAGATTGCAAGTAACAGAAGCAGAGTTAGAAAAAAGAAAAAAAAGAGCAGGAACAATAGGAAAAGGAACATTTGATCCAAAATATGAAGCAACTGCAGAAGCAAGACTTGATGTTTTCTTTACTGATCATGGTGAATTACCTAAAGGAGAAAAGTACAAACCTCATAGAGAAACTCAATAAGGGGCTTGGTAAAAATCATAGCCAAATCTATTCAAATTCTTAAGAATTTGCAATATCCTACTGGATTGTTAGGAGCTTCAAGTATTTCTGTAACAACTGGTTATAATAAAGCTTGGCTTAGAGATAATGTTTACGAAGCATTAGGTTTTGAAGCTGTTCAAGATAAAAAAACAGTTATCAAAATTTACAGAGCTTTACTAGATATTCTATTAAAACATGAAGATAAAATAAACTGGGCAATACTAGAAAAACCAGATGCTAGACATAAATATATTCATGCAAGATACGACCCATTGACCTTAAATGAAATTTGGGAAGAATGGGGAAATAAACAAAATGATGCAATTGGTGCAATTCTTTTCAAGATTGGAGATTTAGAAGAAAAAGGTATTAAAATAATTAGAAACAAAAACGATTTAAGAATTCTTCAAAAACTTGTTTATTACTTAGCTTCAATTGAATACTGGCAAGATAAAGACAATGGAATGTGGGAAGAAAATGAAGAAGTTCACGCATCTTCTGTTGGAGCTTGTGTTGCTGGTTTAAAAAAAATAAACAAATTAGTTGATGTTCCTAATGAATTAATCAAAAAAGGCCAAGAAACATTAAACAAATTATTACCAAGAGAATCTATTACAAAAGAAGTTGATTTAGCTTTACTTTCTCTAATCTATCCTTACAATATAGTCAACAAACAACAAAAAACCCAAATATTAAAAAATGTAGAACAAAAACTGGTCAAAAAAAGAGGAGTTATCAGATATACAGGAGATCAATATTACAATCAAGATGGAGAAGCAGAATGGACATTTGGTTTTCCATGGCTTTCAATAATCTACAAACAATTAAACAAACCAAATAAATATGCTCATTATATGAGAAACACAATCCAGGTGATGAACAATGATGGAGAGCTTCCAGAACTTTATTATGCAAAAACTGCCAAACATAATGAGAACTGCCCTCTGGGCTGGGCTCAAGCGCTTTTTTTAGTAATGATGAATGAATAAAAATGTCAAAAATATATCATCCAGATATGCCTGTTAAACCATTTAAAGTATTTGATAATGAAAATTTAACACACGCAAAACCAGAAAAATGGTCAGAATATATGGCAGCACTTTCTGATACTGATATTGTTATTGTAAAACTTGGAACAAATGTTGTAACTCATAAAGTACCGAGAAGAACTGCTCATGTTATGCATTGCGTTGCAGAAGATGTAACTGCTTTGCAGCAAGAATATGGAAAAAAGGTTTTAGTTGTTAGCTCTGGTGCGATTGGGCTTGGAAGAAAATTAAGAGCAAGATTAGGACATAAAATCCCTAAAGAAGAAAAAGATAGTGCAAAACAAAAACAACTTGATGCTATTTATGGTCAAGATGAATTATACAGATTATGGATGAACCATTTTTATCCAGCAAAAACTAGTGAAGTACTAATAACTCACCAAGATGTAAGACATAAAGACAGTATGTTTAAGAGATTATATCAGAATTTAGATAAAGGGGTAATTTCTATTGTTAATGAAGACGACAAAAGAAGCACAGAAGAAATTGAAGATGAAAATAGAATGTTCTGGGATAATGATGGCTTAGAAAGTTTAATTTCACAAGGCATGGCTCTTGATGGATATAAAGTTATGTCTATTACATTAACAAACATGCCTGGAATTTGTACAAGAAAATCTTATAGAAGGGGACAAAAGGAAGTAATCAGTGTTGTATTAAATTCTCACAAATTAGAAAGACAAGTTGTTGATGAGCAATCTCCTAAAGGCAGAGGAGGTATGTTAACAAAAATCATGGCAAAAAGAGATGCTGCTAAAGCAGGTGTTCTTGGTGTTATAGCAGATGGCATGTATTGTGATCATGATGGCCCTTATCAAAAAAATTCACCAGAGGCCACAAGAAACTATAGAGTTATCTTAGATATTATGGATGGAAAATTTGTTGGCTCATGGTTTATGCCTGAGGTAAGTGAATAAAAATGTCAATTCCACTAGAACAACTGCCAATGGTAGCAGAGAAGTATTATGAACTTGGAGAAAACTGTAAACATAATGGTGATTATAAAAAAGCATTTGGATTATTCAAATCTGCTGCTGAAAAATTTGGAGTGCTTGCAGACAGAACTGATTCAACAGCTGAGAAAATTAAGTATCTTCACATGAAAAGACAATGTTTAACAGGAATGTTAACGGATAGCTCTATCTCCAACCAAGGTATGTGGCGCGAAATTATGTTAGAAATAGGTTCTATCGATGACCATATAATTGAAGCAATAAAAGAAAAATATCAACCTCCAAAAAGTCAAGTGCATTAAAATGGACAGACAACTAATAAATCAAGAATTAGCAAAATTTGGAATTCAAGAAGATGATTATATAGGATGTTTTCTGGATTTATTTAGTCAGATGCCTCCTGAGGAAGCAAAAACAGTAAGATCTGTCCAAATAAATTTGGATAGAAGTTATCCTGTTGAAAATCAACCTAATCTAGAAGGAGGAATAATAGTCCCAGAAATACATACAGATGTTCTAAAAATCACTGAACAAGGCGAATTTTTAGAGCGAATGAAAAAATTGGTTTTAGGAGAATCTTATTCAAGATATAACCCAAGGCGATTTTGAATGACAACAATAAGAAAAGCCAGACCAGAAGACGTACAAGGCATTGCTGATATTTTTTCTGTATTATATGCTAATGATCATGGTTATACAAATGCAGATGTAGTAAGAGGAGACATACAAAATCCAAATATAACCTCTTTTGTTGCAGTTGAAAAGAATGTAGTTGTTGGTCATGGTCAACTAAGACCACCTGAATATGATTTTGCTAAACATGAAAATGATGGAGTTGAGATAGCAAGATTAGGTGTTGATGGAAGATATCAAAACAAAGGTATTTGTAAAAGAATAGTTGAAGCATTAAATGATTTTGTTAAGTTAGAAAGCTATGGCTTTGTTTTTGCAGATTTTAATACAGCAACAGACTATTCACAAAGAGCTATGAGTGTTATTGGATTAACACCAGTTGCATTATTATTAGAGTATTCTCCTGACTTTGCAAAGATTGGCCAAGCTAATTCATTTCTTCTTGGAATGAAGATTAATGAAGAGCAAGATAAAGCAGTTGTTTACGTTCCTGAAGAACATAGAAAATTAGCAGAATTAGTTTATAGTAATTTAGGATTAAAAAGAAAAATAAGAGAAAAAGCAGGTAATGGTAAACCTATGCTAGATTTTGAATTAAAAATAGCAGGTTATGTTTTTGATTCACAAAAAGCTATTGAAAACCAAGGCTATAATCCCAATGTTATGGCTATTGATCTTTCACAACCATCTGCTCTAGAAAAAGTACAAATAGCACAAGGATCAGGATTAGTTGTTGAAGGACTAGTTCCTTTAGTTAGAGAACAAGATGGAACAAGACAGGATAAATTAGTTATGGGCTATTTGCCTAATTTAGATTTAAGCAAAGTAAAAGTTAGTCAAGGTTCAAATGAACAACTTGCAAGAATAATTTTAGAAAGCCATCAGGCTTTAGAACTTACAAAGCCAGAGAATCAACCAACTCAATAAACATAGCATTACTCCAAGCCTGGCATAAACAACCTTCATGTCTTAATTCTTTTGCAGAACTTAATTCTGAATGTGATCCAAAAATACCTTCAAAAATATCTTTAACACTTGCATTAACTATCTTATCAATGTATTTCTTAAATCTATTTGGATCATTTCGAAGCATAACAAGTGCAGCTAGATCATTTAACCAAAACCAAGAATCTCCTCTGTGATAACTTCTAGGCAGTTCTCCACTATACAGCTTACAAAACAAATGATGATTCTTGCTAATTGTAGCTAATCCACCCCAATCTAACCATAACCTTGACAAAGCATATTGAAAACATAAACTCCATTCTTCCTTTGTCAACAATTCAGGATAAAAATAAGCTGCAATAAACAAATTTGGTCTTACTGTAAAATCATTCAAACCATCAGCTAAAATCTTGCCATCCCAAAACTTATCTCTAACTAACAACCTCATCTGCTCTTCTTCTTTCTTATATTTTTTATCTTTAGTTAATTTGTAAGCTAATTTCAACATAAACAAAAACATTGCTTGTATTTCAATCCTAAATCCTTCTCTTGTATCATCCATCCAGTTTGTATCCATCCAAGTTTCTAATTCCCTGCTATGAATCAGTCCATCTTTCATAAGATGCCCTTTAATATTATCAATACTAAACTTCAATTTCTTAACAACAACAGCTGTTTCTTTCTTATTCAAATTAACCCCTTCCAATCTCTTAAACAACCAGCCAATTCCGTCTGCATTTGTTTTGTCAGAACCAGGAAATCTAAAATTCAACAATCTTCCATCTCTTACAATGCAATCCAAATAACTAATTAATATTTTCTTTGCCTTTCTTTTATTAACCAGCCCGCTCAAAGAAATAAGTTCATCTCTGCTCCAGAACTGAAAAAACCAAGGTAAACCAGCATAAATTCCCTCAACACCATGAATATTACAGCTTAGATTATCTAAACTAGAAACTGCATGCTTATAAGCTGTTTCAATCTTTTTATTCTTTAATTTTATACCAGAAAACAATTTCTTATAATACAATTCCTGCTTCTTCTTAAGTTTAACTAGATTAGAGCAAACAAAATTATTCTCTTTAATAACTTCATCTTTATCTTTTCCAACAGAAAAAACAATTCTTCTCGATTTTAACTTTAATGCAGAAAAAACATGCCATTCATAAGGATGAGATTTTCTTTTTTTATCAAAAATATATTTTTTCTTAACCCATTTCTCTGTTTTAGAAAAAACAACGTTTTGCTTATCAATAACTAAATACAAAACAAGCTCAACATCACCTTCTTTCTTAATTCCTTTCACAATAATCTTTCCTTGCTCTTCAAAAATCTCATAAAACCTTCCCCATTCACTAATATCATAACTTCCTCTGCAATCAAGCAATAACTCTATTGTCCTTAATTTACCAAGTTCATAAACAAGAGAATTATAACCATGAGGCATAAAAAGAACAGGTTTTACATTATTGCCAATTATTTTTATCTCATCAATAACCTTAAACATATTCTCAGAATCTCTTAAAAACAAACCACTATATCTACTTTTAATACCAGAAAGAAAATAGCCTCCAATCTTATTTGTTAATAAAAAACCCTTCAAAAAACCACCTCTTTTTAATAAACAAGTTCACTCTAAGTTTAAATAATTTTTCATTCGTAATGATGATCTTTCAATTCAGGATCATATGGATTCATATAAAGAACATTAACCACTGGTGTAGAAGTTTTAAGTTGATGCTGGGTGAGAGGAAATACTTGGAAAAAACAATTTTCAATCGTGCAATAAGTAGCAGGCCCTTTTCCATTCTGAATGCTAATATCTGCTTTTCCAGCTAACGATAAAAACCTCTCATCTGTGTATTCATGATGATGTCTTGAAGTTAAACCACCAGAAGGAATAGACTGCACAATCAAACAAGCTGGTTCTTCTCCATTACTTGGTTCTTCAGGTCTAAAAATTTCCCAATGATAATTTGCAGCAGATTTTCCACCATTTGACATTTTTCCCCTGTGGGGTCTTGCTGTAACTGAATAAAGACTCAAAGGAACATCTACTCCTAAGGCTAGGGAATCTAGAGCCACAAAATCTCCATTTAATGCTTTTGAATCTAATGATCTTATTGCAATCAGATCAACAAACTCTCTCAATTTGACTAATTGATGTAAATCTCCAACAGGTATGTCAGCAACCAAGGCAATTACTGGATCCTTAGGTCTAAGATATTTTGTCCTAATTTGTCTTGTAATATCCTCAAGTCTCTCAGCAGAAGCAGAAATCAACCCATACCTGGGAACAATAGTAGTAGTTACAAATTCTTCCATAAAAATAGATTTTATATAATGATATAAAAAGTTTTGTTTTTATTCTCCTCTATAGAATTTAGCAGCATCTTCAGGAGGAACAGAATTAATTACATCATTTGTCAATAACTCAAATCCGCCCCAGACAGCCATTCTAGGACAAACCTCAATATGAAAATGTAAATCTTCTCCATCAGGAGCATTATGGATTTGAAAATTATAACTAATATTCAATTCTTTTAACCTAAACAAAATCTGTCTCAAAATCATAGCTAAATCCTTTAATTCATCTTCATTAAATTCAACCAAACTTTTCTTATGTTGTTTAGAAAAAATCCAAAGCTCATAGTTATATCGAGATGCATAAGGAGCAAATGCAACAAAATTATCATTCTCAAAAGCTCTTCTATCAGAATCTTTTTCACTTAAGATAATGTCACAATAAGGACAGTTATCAAATTTCTTGCTAGCTTCAACCTCTTCTTTAATCAAATTTGGAATCTTGTTGTAAGCAATTACCTGTGTATGTGTATGAACAATAGAAGTTCCTGCATCTTTTCCATGATTCTTAAAAATACAAACATATTTCACACCATTAACCTTATTCAATTCTTTAATCCTATTAATATAAACTCCTAAAACTTGTTTAATCTCATCTTCACCCAAATCCCAAAGCTGTTTGCTGTGGTCAGAAGTCTCAACAACAACTTCTTGCCTTCCATAAGCACTTGCAAAAGTATAAAATTTATTATCAGTTTTAAATTCAATCTGTCCTTCTTCAGCAACAGCAGGAAATTTATTTGGAAACCATCTCATTTTCCATTTTCTAGCAGTCCCAATTCTTCCAATTTCAGGAGGAGTCATGCTTTCATTTCCAGGGCAGAAAAAACAAGTTCCAACCTTTTCTTGCGCCTCTTTCTTAAATTGTTTATGTCGTTTTTTTCTAGCAGCAGCTATTACAACATATCTATCAAGAACATAGTCCTTCCTAATTTCCATTAAAAACCTCTTTTTTGAACAGCTAAATTGTGAGCATTAATATAATTCTCAATAAGTATTCCCCAGTCAGCTAATTCAGATAATTTCTTTGCTTCAATCTTATTTCTAACTCTTTGAGGTTTGCTTAAACTTGCAAACCAATACATAAATTTAGATAAATCATTAGATATTTCATCATCTGTTCTGCCTAATCTTTTCAAAACATAAATTCCAGGTGTCTTTTTTGATATCTTTTTTTGAATAAATTGACCAAAACCAGCTAAATCAGTTGTAACAGAAGCAACACCTAGGGCAGCTGTCTCTAAAGGAGTGTATCCCCATGGCTCATATAAAGAAGGAAATACTCCAAGATGCGCGCCAGTAATAGATTCATAATATGTTAAATCTAATAAGCCATCTGCTCCTGTTAAATAAATTGGATAAAATATAACCTTTACTTTATCATCTGCCATATTATCTAATCCAGAATCATATAAATACCTCATTACAGTGTCATTAGAATCTGCAACATCATGTGTTGACAAAGGAGGACTTCCAGGTCTTTTTAATTTTAAAACTCTTTTTTTCATATCCAAAAGAAAGTCCTTTTCAAAAATATTTTCACCTTTAATTTGTTTTTTAGAGATAATTGAATACAAAACTTTCTTTTTTGCTTCTTCCCATTTCTCATCAAGTCCGTCTCTTATATCATGATATAAAGTTCTGCTCTCAAGAAGTTCTGTCTTTATTGCTCTAATCTGTGTAGGAACCCATATAAAAGCAACAACATTTTTTTTATGTTTTTCTTTTTTTAACTTTTCATTTAATTTTGCCAATGCCTTTATATAAATATCAATACCCTTATCCCTGAACTCATATCTTCCTGCTAAAAAATAAAATAATGTGTTCTCTATATCAAACTGGTAATAAGGAAAAAAATAATATAATAAAAATTCTCTCATATTTTCTCTATGTCTTCTATGCTCAATACTGCTTTCTTCAAAAGTTGGAAACTTATCAACATCTAATCCATTTGGCAAAATAACATCTGGTTTTCTTCCTAAAAGATTAGTTGCTTCCATTCCTGTAATCTCACTTACAGTTGTAAATACATCTGTTTTTTTTGCACTATTTTTCTCTACCAGATGCTTTGCTTCAATCCCATATTTATAAGATTCTTGATCAGGATTAATTTCCTCTAAATAACATTTTTTAGTTTTTTCTTTTACACAGTAAAGGTCAACATTTGCTCCGCTTAGTGTCCTTCCTAAGATAGTTGCATGTGTTGTAAAAACAGTTGCAATCTTAACATCATGTCTTTTCAAATAAAGCAAAGCAACACCGCTTAACCATTCATGAAACTGTGCAACTAATTTTTTATTTTTATAAACCTCTGCTAATTTCTCTAGCAATTTCCCAACAGCATAACTCCAAACAATAGGTTCATTATAATCTTGCCCTGTTCTTAAAGAATCAACCTTATAATCGTCCCAGAGTATTCTTTTTATCTCATCTGTTTTATAAAAATAATTATTAAAGTCTATTAAGATAGCATTCGGCTCTCCTTTAATCAACCACTTTCCAAAATGAACCTTTATTCCTTCCCTATCTAAATCATCGCAAACCCATTTGCATTCTTTTGGAGGCAAAGTTTCTTCAAAAATTCCTCCAACTTTATCTGCAAAATAAGGGCCAATTGCAAAATAATTTTCTTTATACTGATCTAAAATTCTAGAAATCTTTGATTTCAAAACAGTATTAATTCCACCTACTTTGTTGCAGACTTCCCAAGAAATTTCAAACAAATAATCAGCTGTTTTATTGCCCATTCCTCTAACTCTTGTTTCTGATTTTATAAACCTTTCATACCACTTTAAAGTTAGTATTTTCAAAAATTGAATTTGAAGACAATTTGTTACTTTTGGTGCCAATTATAACTATAATAGACATAGCTTTAGTATTAAAAGCTATATTATAATATTATGTTCTTATTATATTAACTATCCAAGTAATAGCATAGTATTATTTTAGTAAGATGATTATACTATTATAGTATTAAACCTCTGAACAAAAGAAAAATTTAAATACTAGTTATGTTTTTAGTTTTCTTATGTCTAAAAAGAGGAAATTTGATCAAATTAGAGATATTATTTTACATGATCTTCTCGAAGGAAAAAAGACTCTAAACAAAATTGCAACTGACTCTGGTATTAACTGGAAAACAGTTGAGAGGCATATTATCTTTCTAATAGGAAAAGGAATGGTTCATGAAATATTTAGTTCTCCTTATGTTAAGATTGTAGAGCTTACTGGAAAGGGTAAGGAATATCTTGAGGTGAGAGCAGGGTGAGAGTCCTAATGTTTGGTTGGGAGTTTCCGCCTTTTAGTTCAGGTGGATTAGGTACAGCTTGCTATGGCCTAACCAAAGGGCTAAACAATCAAGATATTGATGTTACTTTTGTCTTGCCAAAATCATTCCCTGATATGAAAGCAGATTTTGTTAAACTAGTTCCAGCAAGCGGACCAGGAGTGACAATAGCAATTAATTCTCCTATAATTGGGTATATGACTTCAGAAGAATTTGATGAAAAAATTTTATCATGGAAAAAATCAAAAAAATCTTCAAGCATCTATGGAAAAAATCTCTTTGAAGAAGTTTTGAGATACGCTAAAAAAGGAGCAATAATTGCAAGACAAGAGTCCCATGATATTATCCATGCTCATGATTGGATGACTTACAAAGCAGGAATAGAAGCTAAAAAAGCCTCAGGCAAACCTTTTGTAATTCATGTGCATGCAACAGAATTTGACAGAACAGGAGGCAATGGTGTAAATCAATTTGTTTATAATACTGAAAAAGAAGGAATGGATGCAGCAGATAAAATAATGGCTGTAAGCCAGTTCACAAAAGATAAAATTATCAATCATTATGGCATTGATCCTGATAAAATAACTGTTGTGCATAATGCAGTTGAATTTAATGACAAAGATTACAGGCACGAATCATTTAAAATAAAAGAGACAGACAAAATAGTATTATTCTTAGGAAGAGTAACAATGCAAAAAGGTCCTGATTATTTCTTGCATGCTGCTAAAAAAACTCTTGAAATAGATCCAAACATTAAATTCATCATAGCAGGATCAGGAGATATGCTTGGACAAACAATAGAACAAGCAGCAGAACTTGGAATTGCAGATAAGATTCTTTTCACAGGATTTATTAACCCTTATGAGGTAGATAGAATGTATCAAATGGCTGATCTTTACGTAATGCCATCTATATCAGAACCATTTGGCATAACACCTTTAGAAGCAATGAGAAACAATACGCCTGTTTTAATCTCAAAACAAAGCGGTGTTTCAGAAGTAATAAATCATTGTCTAAAAGTTGATTTTTGGGATATAGAACAAATGGCTAATAAAATGTTAGGTGTTTTAAAATATGAAGAAGTTAGCAATAATTTAAAACACCATGGTTCAATTGAAATCAAGAAATTTGACTGGGATAATCCAGCAAAAAAATGTGTTGATGTTTATAATCAAACAATAGGTGAGTTTAATGGTTAGTGTATGTTTTTATTTTCAAGTCCATCAGCCATTTAGGCTAAGAAATTATCCTGTTTTTGATATTGGGAAAAACCACAATTACTTTGATGAAGAAAAAAATAAAGAAATCCTTCTTAAAGTTGCAAGAAAATCATATCTTCCAACAAATAAATTAATGTTAAAATTATTAAAAACCCACCCAGAATTCAAGATAAGCTATTCTATATCAGGAACTGTATTAGATCAATTTGAAAAATACTCACCAGAAACTTTAAGATCATTCCAAGCATTGGCAGATACAGGACAAGTAGAATTGTTAAACGAAACTTATTATCATTCATTATCATTCTTATATTCCAAAAAAGAATTCAAAGACCAAATAAATCTTCATAAAAAGAAAATAAAATCATTATTCAATAAAACACCAAAAATATTCAGAAACACAGAACTTATCTATAACAACGAACTTGCAAATTTTATAGAAGGTTTGGGATATAAAGGAATTCTAGCAGAAGGAGCAGACCATATTCTTCAATGGAGGTCTCCTAATTATTTGTATACACCAAAAACAACTAAAAAAATAAAACTACTGCTGAAAAATTACAAATTATCAGATGATATTGCTTTTAGATTCTCTAACAAAGGATGGAAAGAATGGCCTTTGACAACAGGCAAATTTACAAACTGGGTAAATGCAATCAATGGGAACGGAAACAATGTTAATCTTTTCATGGATTATGAAACCTTTGGAGAGCATCAATGGAAAGATACAGGAATATTCAAATTTCTAAGACTGCTGCCAAGAGAACTACTAAAACATCCAGATAATAACTTCAAAACACCATCTGAATTAGTAAAAGCATATAACTCAGTAGCAGAATTAGATGTGCATCATCCAGTATCATGGGCAGATGTTGAGCGTGATCTCTCAGCTTGGCTTGGAAATAGCATGCAAAAAAGTGCAATTGATTATATCTACCATCTTGAAAAAGATATCAAAGCATCCAAAAACAAAAAATTAATTCAAGACTGGAGAAAATTACAAACATCAGATCATTTTTATTATATGTGCACAAAATGGTTTAATGATGGAGATGTTCATAAATACTTTAATCCATATGACAGTCCTTACGACTCATTTATTGCGTTCATGAATATAATTAATGATTTAAAAATAAGGTTAAATAAGAGGTGAAAAAATCATGAAAAATTTAACATCAAACACAAAACCAGAACAGGCTTTTAAATTAGCCAATGGTAAAACAATAAAAAATATATTAGAACTTAAAGGAGCACTTAAAAACATTAATAAAGAAGTTTTTAACTGCCATGTAAATCCAAATAAGAATGATTTTTACAGCTGGATTAGAGACATATATGAAGATAAAATATTGGCAGAAAGCATAAAAAATGCTAAACATCCAAAACATATAATTAACCTAATTGAAAAAAGATTTGGAGATATTAATAAAGAAAAGCAAAAAGAAGTTAAAGAAATCATTGACGCAATCGAAAAAGTTAAAAATGGACCAATCAAAAAGCCTATAAAATTAGAACAAAAACCAAAAATAAAAGAAAAAAAGCCTGTTAAGTTAGAAAAACCAAAAACAGTGGTGAAAAAACCTGAGGTAAAAATGACAAAAGAAACAACCAGGGAGAAAATTATTAAAAAATTAAAAATTAAATTTAAACCGCAGCAAAAAAAGAAGTTAAACGTAAAAAAATTAAATTTAATTCCTGTTTGCAAATTAGATAGAGAAGATATGATTAACAAAATAAAAAAGGGGTATGAAAATGAGTAAAGCAAAAACAATTGGAGTTATTGCAATTAAAGGTGGAGTAGGCAAAACAACAACAACTTCTAATCTAGGAGCAGTTCTAGCAACACAATTCAATAAAAAAGTACTAATAGTTGATGCTAATTTTTCAGCTCCTAATCTTGGATTGCATCTAGGATTAGTAAATCCTAAAAAAACAATCCATGATGTGCTTACTGATAAAATACCCATTGAAAAAGCACTTTATCAGCACTTTAATGGATTTCATGTTATTCCAGGTGCAGCAATTGGTAAAAAGATTAATCCGTTCAAATTAAAGCAAAAACTAGAAGCATTAAAAGATTATTATGATGTTATTGTTATAGACTCTTCTCCCGCATTAAATGAGGAAATTCTTTCAACAATGATAGCTTCTGATGAACTTCTAGTTGTAAGTTCTCCTGACTACCCTACTCTAAGTATGACATTAAGAGCAGTTAAATTAGCTAAGCAGAAGAAAACACCAATAAGAGGTATTGTTCTGAATAAAGTAAGAAATAAGAAATTTGAATTAACAAGAGAAGAAATAGAAAAAGCAGCAGAAGCACCTATCTTAAGTGTGTTGCCTGATGATGTTAAAGTATTAGAAGCTTTATCACATACAGTGCCTGCTGCATTGCATAAACCAAATAGAAAAGTGTCCAAAGAGTATAAAAAACTAGCTGCACATATGATAGACGAAGAATATAAAAAGGAAAACGTATTATCAAAACTTAAGAACTTTATTAATGAAGATTTAAAAACAACACGCGACTTATTTCAAAAACTAAGAAAAAAGAGGGAAGAAAAATAAAAAGAAAATTTTGTATAATAAGTTCAGTATTGCTTCTTGTAGTTTCTGTAGGGCTTTTTTTATACAACGTAGGTCCGCAGCAATCTATTACAGGATATGTAATCAATCTCGATGTTAAAGAAGGTTCGCAAGCAGCAGTAGCAGTATTTACACTTTTCTCAATATTATTATCTTTTTCCGCACTAACTGTAAGCCTCAATATTCCAGGCAATGAAAAAATAAAACAGTTAATGAGCAATGTATCTGTTGCTTTAAATAATAATGAAACAACTGCTGCAAGAATGATGTATGTAAAACTAAGAAATTCTTTTAATAAACTGCCAAAAGACGATAAAAAGAAACACCGTGCTGACTGCATGCAGCTTTATCAAAGATTAGTTAATCAGCTTATGGTCAAATAAAATGGCAAAGTTAAATGGAATATACAAATGTAAGATATGTGGTAATGTTATTTCTGTTATTGAATCTGGCAAAGGAGAATTAGTTTGCTGTGGACAACCAATGGAGCTATTAGAAGAAAAAACAAAAGAACAGGAAGGTAATGAAAAACATGTTCCAATTATTGAAGTAAAAGAAAACAAAGTTACAGTTAAAGTTGGCTCTGTTCCTCATCCAATGGAAGACAGTCATTATATTGAATTAATTCAGTTAATCAAAGATAGCACAGTTGTTATAGGAAAAAGGTTAAATCCAACAGATGAACCAAAAGCAGATTTCTGTGTAAAAGATACAGAAGGCCTTAAAGCAAGAATCCTATGTAATATCCATGGCCTTTGGATATCTTAATTAATAGATAATTATATAAATATTTCTCAGTAACTCAGGATTATGAAAGCAGTAGGATTATTTTCAGGAGGATTGGACTCTGCGCTTGCAATAAAGCTTGTGCAAGAACAAGGAATAGATGTAATTGCATTGAATTTTGTTAGTCCATTCTGTACTGGTGTTGGAGAAGGATGCTCTATAGTAGACTTAGCTAAGAAACTAAAGGTTCCAATAAAACTAATGAATAAAGGAAAAGATTATCTTAGAATTGTCAGACATCCTAAACATGGTTATGGAAAAAACCTAAATCCATGTATTGATTGTAAAATTTATATCTTAAAAAAAGCAAAACAATATGCAAAGAAAATAGGAGCAAAATTTGTATTTACAGGAGAAGTTGTTGGACAAAGGCCAATGAGCCAGCATTATAAGACATTAATGTTGATAGAGGAAGAAGCTGGTTTGAAAGGAAAACTAGTAAGACCTTTATGTGCTGGATTATTGCCTCCAACAGAAGCAGAGAAAAAAGGATGGATAGATAGAGAAAAACTGCTTAAATTTGAAGGTAGAAAAAGAAAACCTCAATTAGATCTAGCTAAGAAGTACAAGATTGATGGTTTTCTGTGCGGAGGTTCTGGCTGCAGATTAACAAACAAAGAATATGCAAGAAAACTAAGAGATCTTTTTGATAATAAAAAAAGAGTTAGAATAAATGATGTGCAGCTCCTAAATTGTGGAAGACATTTCAGACTTAATAAAAACAAAATAATTGTTGGCAGAAATGAACAAGACAATAAACAACTGTTAAAATTAAAACAAAGTTCTGATTTAAAGTTTGAAGCAAAAAAAGTAATGGGGCCAATAACATTATTGCAAGGAAAACCAACTAAAAAAGCAATTCAGTTAGCAGCGTCATTAACAGCAAGATATTCTGATGCAAAACAAGATAAAGTTTTAATTAGGTATGGAAAAGAAAAGTTTAATAAAGAAATAACAGTTAACAAAGCAAAAGAAAGTCAAATTAATAAAATAAGAATTTGAGGTGCATAATATGGTAAAATTATGGAGATGTGAAATTTGCGGAGATCCTTACGTAGGTGAAGAACCTCCAGCAAACTGTCCTTTTTGCGGCGCTAATAAAAAATATATCAAAGAAGCAAAAGAAGCAGAAGCTAATTTTGATGTTGAATTAAATGAAAAAGATAAAGCAAATGCAGAGCATGCTTTAAAAGTAGAAATAAGCAATGCTACATTCTATGGCTGTGCAGAGAAAAAAACAGATGATGAAGAAGGAAAACTCTTGTTTAAAGCATTAAGAAAAGTAGAAGCAGAGCATGCAAGTGTTTGGAAAAAAATACTCAAACTTACAGAAGTTCCAAAAGGAGATGACACTTGTTTTGTAAACAACAAAGAAAACTTAGAAGAGTCTCACAAAAGAGAAACAAGAGCAATTGAATTCTACAAAAAAGCAGCAGCAGAATCAGAGAATGAAAGAGTAAAGCAGATATTTGAAGTATTTGTGGACGTTGAAACAGATCATTTGCAATTATCTGAAGAAAGGCTAAAATAAATGGACAAAACAAAACTAAAATATTTTGTTGATGTTGGATTAGCAATTTCTTTTTTTGTTTCTCTTATTACAGGAATCTTTAAGTTTCCTGGATTAACACAATATTTCACAGCAGCATTCAGGCTAATTCCACATTATTATATGTCAAGAATACATGATTGGTCTGGTCTAGTTATGGGCAGTTTAGTATTCGTCCATTTAATTCTAAATTGGAAGTGGATTGTAGCAATGACAAAACGCTACATAGGTGGGGGCAAGAAGTGAGATATATCCTTGTTTTAATCCTAATACTGCTAGTATCTGGATGTGCTCTTCAAGAAAAACATATACCTGAAGAAAAAGAAACACCCCTAACTGTTTATGATTTAAGAGAAGTAGAAGTAAGAGAATATAAGGGCAACAAATTAGACTCTATTGTTGATGTGAGAGATCTTTCAATAAAAGGACCTCAGCGTGTTGATATCAACAACTATAAACTAGAAGTTTCTGGTTTAGTAGAAAATCCTAAAAATTATACATATGATCAAGTTTTAGATCATCAAAAATATAGAAAAGCAATCTTCATACATTGTGTAACAGGATGGAGTGCAGAAGTTTTATGGGAAGGTGTATTGTTAAATGATTTATTTGATGAAGTTGATGTTAAACCAGAAGCAAACACAGTGATATTTTATGCAGCTGATGGTTATACCACATCCTTGCCCCTCAGCTTTATAATTGAAAATAATATTATGCTTGCAGATAAGATTAATAATGCAACCTTGATTCCAGCAAGAGGTTTTCCATTCCAATTAGTTGCTGAAGATAAATTAGGCTATAAATGGATTAAATGGGTAACAAAAATTGAATTATCAGATAATCCTGATTATGAAGGCTATTGGGAATCAAGAGGATACAGCAATGAGGCTGATGTTGAGTAAAAATTAAAGGGCTTTTTTAAAAAATAATTATTTTCTAAAGTGATCATAACCACTGCCAGAGATTAGTTTTTCTTTATCTCTTTCATAAAGATAAACTCCTTTCTTTTTTCTTAT
>JAHWIM010000060.1 GCA_019322535.1 Candidatus Woesearchaeota archaeon | reverse complement strand
GCAACAAAAGTTTTAAAAGATGGGATGTTTGTTGAAGTAAATGCAAACCATGGATGGATTAAGATCATAAAATGAACAAAAAACAAGCAATACGTTATCTTAAAACAACAGATATTGAAATACAAAGTGCAAATGCTGCTTTTTTTATAACTTATGTAGTTTATAGCTCATATGCTGATTCTCACAAAGTTCATGGAATCAAGTTTCCTCCTGTTCTTTGCTATATGTCTTACAAGAGAATGCATTTGTTTTTTCAGTTTATGTCAAAAACACATGTAGATATTGTTGCTAAAAAAATGTACACTGATTTTGTAAAAGATACAAAATCTTTGAAAAAAAGAATTAAAGCGCATCAGGATTTAGTAAAAGAAATGGATGCTGTGTGGAAAAAACATCAGAAAGAAAAAAATATACTCAAAACATATGAGAAACTGCTAAAGCCTGCAGTAAAATGGTGGTATTATGGAATAATTGGAGAAGATAAAGGCCATGTGATTGATGCAGCAGTTGTTCCAAACTTTGAAAAAAGATATGGAATGAGCAAACAGGAAGCAAGAGATATTGTGCATCTTCTAATGCATCCAGAAGAACAATCAGCATTTAACATTGAAAGAAAACTATTCCTAACAATGTGTTTGGATTATCTAAATAGTAAAAATATTCAAAAGAAAATAAAAGAATATATCAAAGAATTTTTTTGGATTAAAACAACATTCTATAAATCCTATGACATGACTCCTCAAAATCTATTAGAAGAAATAAAAAAAGAAATTAAACATTCTTCAAAAAAGAAAATACAAGAGGAAATAACACAAATAGAAGAAAATTTCAAAAAAATACATAAAGAGAAAAAACTATTGATAAAAAAACTAAAGTTAACAAGACAAGATAAACAAGATATAGAATTTGCTGAGCTAACAACTTATTGGATTGACCAAAGAAAGATTGGAATGATGAAACATTTTCATTATTTCCTTGATCTTCTAAAAGAAATCTCAGAGAAGTTTGAGATTGATTATAGTACTTTGACTTTATACACTGTAAAAGAAGTAAGGAGTTTATTAAAAACAGGAAAAAAAGTAGATAAAAAATTAATCAATAAAAGATATGACAGTATAATGAATGTTTATGAAAGAGATAATAAAGTTAGTTCATTCTTTGGTAAAGAAGGTTATATGTTATACAAACTTGCTAGTGAAGTTAAAGTAAAGGAAATAAAAGGATTAGTAGCAAGCAGAACAGATTTAGCTAAGATAACAGGCAAAGCAAGAATAATTGAAGAACCTCTCAAACAAAAATTCAATAAAGGAGACATACTAGTTACATCAATGACAAGAATTGAGTTTGTTCCTCTAATGAGAAAAGCAAAAGCAATAATCACAAATGAAGGAGGAATCTCCTGCCATGCTGCAATTGTTTCAAGAGAACTAGGAATCCCATGTATAATTGGAACAAGAGTTGCAACTAGAATTCTTAAGAACGGTGATAAAGTAGAACTTGATATGGAAGAAGGTGTTGTAAAGAAAAGATGAATCAAGAAATAATCAAAGAATTTGAGCATTCTGATTGGGACAGTCAGTGGAGCGGTAATTGGTCTGTTTTATCATTTTCTTACTGGGGTCCTTTTTATTCAGCTAAGCCATTTTCAGAGCTTGTGGATCAATATGTTCAGAGGACTATTATAATATGGCGGGATGGAAAAAGCACGGCTTACCAACGTCATTCAGAGAAAGGTATTTTTTCAGAGAAAATAGTAAACAGAATAAATGAGAATGAAAATATAATTAATGAAATTTGTATGAACTTGATAGAAAAGACTGATGAGTTCTTATCTTTTGTTGAAGAATGGATTGGCAAAGATATTACTTTTGAACAATATAAAGAGTATCAAGAAAAACTTTTAGAATATTATAGATGGCATATTCCAGCAAAGGTTTCAGTAGATTACCTTCCGAAGGATATTTTGGATAAAGCTCTTTCAAAGTTTGAGAAGGCTAGATTACATGCAGAACGAGTTTTTTCTAAATCAATTGAGTTTACCAAAGCACTTTCAGAGATTCATGCAAAAAAAACAGGATATCCTCAACAATTAATTAGAGCTATGCTTAAAGATGAATTTGAAGAATATTATCAAGGCGGAGAATTGCCTGCAAAAGATATTTTAGAAGAACGCAATAAAGCTAGTGCTTACTTGTTCTTAGATGGACAAACATATATTTTTACAGGTAAGGATGTAGAAATTATTGATAGTGTTATTGTTGGTGATGAAAATAAGGTTATTAAGGGAAATGTTGCTTACAAGGGAAAGGCCACAGGGATTACTCATATAGTGGTGGATCCAAGTAAAGCTGAAAATTTCAGAGAAGGAGATATATTAGTTACAGGGATGACAAGGCCAGAGTATTTGCCTTTGATGAAAAAGGCTGCTGCTATAATAACAGATGGTGGAGGTGTCTTATGCCATGCTGCAATTGTGGCAAGAGAGTTGAAGAAGCCGTGTGTAATTGCAACTAAAAACGCAACTAAGCTTTTAAAAGATGGAGATTTAGTTGAAGTTGACGCTGAAAAAGGTATTGTAAGAAAAATTAATAAATGATTATATTTAGTTAATTCTTATGGGAAACATTATTTGGTTTAAGGATTTGACAATTAAGGATATTGGTGTTGCTGGTGGCAAAGGAGCATCGTTGGGAGAATTATATGATTTAATGCCTATTCCAGATGGTTTTGTTGTTTCTGCACAAGCTTATGAAAGGTTTTTTGAAGCTGTTAAGGATAAGGTGTTATCTGTTTTGAAAGGTTTAGATACTGAAGATTCTGCTAAGTTGGAAAAAGCTTCTTTGCAAATAGAGAAAATAATGTTAAGTGCTGATATTCCAAAAGATATTGTTATTGATATCAAAAAAGAATATAAGAAGATTGATGGTTTTGTTGCTGTTCGGAGTTCTGCTACTGCAGAAGATTTGCCAGAGGCTTCATTTGCAGGACAGCAAGCTACTTATTTGAATGTTAAAGGTTCTGAAAATGTTGTAGAAGCTGTTAAAAAATGCTGGGCTTCTCTTTTTACTGCAAGAGCTATTTATTACAGAGAAACTCATAAGTTTAAGCATGAGGATGTTTTAATTGCAGCTGTTGTCCAGAAAATGGTTAATTCTCAGAAAGCTGGTGTAATGTTTACTGTTAATCCAATTAATAACATGAAAACTGAATTAGTTATTGAAGGAGCTTTTGGGTTAGGTGAAATGGTTGTTTCTGGGCAGATAACTCCTGATTTGTATATTGTTGATAGAAATAAATTAGAGATAAAACAGAAGAATATAAATGAGCAGAAAATTGGCTTGTTTAGAGATGCAAAAGGAAACAATAAAGAGATGAAAGTTGCAGATCCTTCTGCTCCTGTGTTATCTGAGCAGCAGGTTAAAGATTTAGCTATACTTGGAACTGCTATTGAGAAACATTATAACAAACCACAAGATATTGAATGGGCTGTAGATGAAGATGATAAGATTTATATTTTACAGTCAAGGCCAATTACAACATTGAAATAATCTTTCTATATATTGTATAAGGTAAAACAATTTAAATAACTTAATCTTAATATATTACATGCCAAACGAAATTGAAAGACTTGAACAAGGTCATGTAAATTTTGACAAAGTTGATAAAGAGATTATATTAGCTGTAGGCGTAGTTGTTGTGATAATACTTTATGTAATTCTGAAAGTTGTTTTTTAATTTAACATTGGACCATATGCTAATGTTGACAATAAAACAAAATCAGCTTCTGAGAAAATAGTCTGAGTTTGATCTTCTATAATCAATTTTCCATCTTTGAATGTATAGTGTACCCAAGAAGGATCAAAAAGATCTTTTATATCTGGTTCATTATCTAAGTGAATCATTTCATTAAGCTGTCTTCTAAATTTCAAAGAATACCTAAATCTGTCTAAGTCTTCATCAGTTTCTCTGTCAACATCCTCTTCTTTTGGAACTCCTAATGCTTCCATTATTTCAAAAGTTCCTTTTTTATCTGAAAGCATATCTTCAAGAGTTTGTGCTTGTTTTTCATCTAGTCCAAAACAATCAATAAAAGGTGCTAATAAAACTCTATTTACTCTTTGACCTTTATTTTTTTCAATGCATACAAAAAGACTTTTTATAGGAAGTTGATGCCTGAATCCAAAATGATCATATCCAGGATCCCAATCTTGATGCCCATAATCAAATTCTAAATAAGCTCCTGCAACCCAATATTCAAAATGATTTGG
>JAHWIM010000059.1 GCA_019322535.1 Candidatus Woesearchaeota archaeon | reverse complement strand
TTTCTTTCTTTTTCTCGTCTTTTTTCTTTTCTTTCTCTTTTCTTCTCTTTTCTTTCTCTTTGACTTTAGCTTCTCTTGCTTCTTTCTTTTTCCTGATTTGTTCTTCAGTAGATTTTAGGAACTGTTCAGGATCTTTGATATTCAAAATTTTTATTTTCTTTTCAATTGCTTTTTTAATAATCTCAATTTTTTTCCTTAAACCAAGGGTTGAAGATAAAATGATTCCATCTGTTTCTGGATTTATTTTTTCAAGATTTTTAATTGATGCAACAAGCATAGTGTTTAATCCTGACTTATGAAGATTTTTTACTTTTCTTGGAGAACCGTAACCAGGAGAAGGACTTTTTCTGTAGCCTTTAAGTTTTTTTCTCATTTTTGCATGAAGTCCCTTTGGTTTTCTCCATTTTAACTCAAGCTTTTTTCTTTTAGTATCTTGTCTAACAAATTCAGGTTTTTTCTTCTTGATTTGTTTTCTTAATTCTAGTTGGTTCATTTTATTTCTTTACCAGATTTTGAAACAATATATATACCATCTTGGAAAATTCTTCTATCGCGATTGGTGATTTTACAAAGCTGCTCAATTGATGCAGCGGTTTGTCCAGCGAGCTCTTTGTCTGGACTTTCAACAATTATCTCGCTGCCTTCTACTTTAACATTTACTCCTGGCATTAACTTAAGTGTTCTAGGAATACTTTCTCCTAGGAAATTTTGAACACCAAATTCATTATCTTTTACAGAAGCGGTCATTGGAAAATGGCTTGAACATATCTTAAGTTTATAAACAAAAGGTTCTACAACTCCTTTTAACATATTTTTAAGATGAGCTTTGAATGTACCAATTATTTTTTTCTCTCTTTTCGTAGCTTTTTTAGAAGATATCATGATTTGATTTTCTTGGACAGAAATTTTTATTTTTGGATGAAGAAGTTTTCTAGAGACATCTCCTTTAGACCCTTTAGCTTGGATTAGACTTCTGTCTACTTTAATTTGAACATCTTTTGGAATTTCTATTTTTTCTTCTATGTCAACTTTCATTTTTAATAACAATATGCTAATAGCCTGCCTCCTGTCTTTTTTTGCTTTGCTTCAGCATGAGTCATTATTCCTAATGGTGTGGATACTATTAAGATTCCAAAATCCTTTGCTAACAAGTATCTCTTCTCAAATTTTTCAAATTCGTCTTGTTTAACAGAATAACGCGGCTTAATTGCCCCACATTTGTTTATCTTTCCTAGCAGATTTACTTTTATATAATTACCTCTTCCATCTTCAATATCCTTATATTCTCCAATATAATGATTTAGTTGCATTATTTTAAGCACATTTTTGATAACTGTTGATATAGGTTTGATTAAACAAGTGCTTCTACCTAGGTTTTCTGCGTTTATTATTTTGGATAATGTGTTTGCTAATGGGTCATTTAACATTTTTGAACCTCAACTATATTTTTTAAATCCAATTTTTGTAGCAACTTCTCTGAAACATTGTCTGCAGAGATTTAGACCATATTTCCCAATATGGCCACCTATTCTGCCACATCTTCTACACTTCTTTAGATGTTTGCCACATGTTCTTTTTTTCGGAGCATTATGCTTCATATATTTCTTTAACTTGGCTGGTTTTGCTTTCAATTGTTTGAATACTTTTTTATAATCACTAGCAGTCATTCTGATTCACCTATTTCAATCTTAAATTTGTTTTTAATAAAGTCCATGGCCTCTTGTTTTGAGATTGCATGTCTTTTTGAAATTTTTTGTTTCTTAATTTTTCTTTTTTTAATTCTAAATCCCTTCCTTTCTAATGTTATGCATATCTCTAAACCCATCATACCTATTTCTGGATCATATTTTGTTTCAGGAATGTCAATATATTCAGGTATGCCAAAAGCAATGCTTCCGTTTTCGTCAAATTGAGCTGGTTCGAGCTTGTTATCTCTTGCAGCAAGTAGTTTTGGGATTAAGGCAAGTGCTTTATCTTTTCTTAATGTTAATTTACAACCAACAGGCAATCCTGGTCTAATCCCCCAATTTGGAATTCTTTTTTTTGTAATTGTTTTAACAGGAGCTATACTAGCTATATTTTTGATCAGCTTCATTCCTTTCTCTAGTTTAGCCTGATCTTTACCAGTACCAATGTTTAAAGTTAATTTCTCTATTTTGATATTTCTCATTGGATTCATTTCTTAGCCTCTAGATCAATAACTGGTTTTTCTTTACCTACAACAAAAGCATATTTTTTTAGAGTAATGTGCTCTTTGCCTTCTGTCTTGTATATGATTTTATCTTGCTGGATTTCTTGTAGAATTCCTACTGACCCAACATATTTTCCTGCTGTCAGATATATTGAGCAGTTTTTTTCAAGCTTTAAGCGATCAATTATCTTTTGAGATGGCAGTTCAATTAAAACAGAGTCCCCTACTTTGTAATTATCTTTATCTATTAGGATATTTTTACCATCAAAAAGATTTAATTGAATTTTCTTTTTTATTGGTTTTTTCCCAACTATTTTGCTTGGTTTGATTGGAGCTTCTTTTTCGTCTAATTTTTTTAGATAGAGATATCCGTTTTGGTCAAGAAGCATCCTAAAACTATTTTTTATTTTTGGTATTGAAAGAACGTCCATCAAACCCACAATAAATCTAGGATCTTTTCTTCTTTTACCATCAACTAATATTTCCTGATGGTTTAAGATATTTTTTGCCTCTTTGTTTGTTTTAGCATATCCTAGAATATCTTTCAAAATAAGGTTTAGAGGCATGCCTAATTCAGTTGAGTGGGAACCTGCGAGAGGTTTTGTCACCCATTTAATTCCTTTCTTTTTAATTTTCCACGTTTTAGGCATAGCAAGCCTTGATAAATGTTTTTCACCAATATTTCCCATTTTATCACTTCCTCTTTACGGTTTTAATCCTTTTCTTGTCGTCTAGATTTAATTCTAATATCATTAGATTTGATGGATTAATAGGATAGAGTGTTTTTGTTCCATCTTTTTTTATTATCTCAATGCCCTCAATGTAAACTTTTGATTTTTTGAGATCTGATCTAGCAATTTTTCCTGTTTTTTTCTTAAATTGGCCGCGCATGACCTGAACTTTATCTCCTTTTCTAACTGAGAGTGATCTTCTGTTGTATTTTTGCCTTAATTCTTTTGATAAATGTGAAGCCATAAATTTTGTTTTGATATTAAGAGGAGCATTATATCTGTATTTTCTTTGTTTTCTTGGCTGTTTGCTGCTTTTCCACGTCCTTGAAAATTTTGTTTTCATTTTTACACCATTTATACTATGATATTTGCCATTTTCGCGATGCCAGGCCACCTTTCACACGCTTCTTTTGCAATTGGGCCTTTGAAAAGAGTACCTTTTGGCGTGCCTTTGTCGTCTTTTAGAACAACTGCTGCGTTGTCTTCAAAAGCAAGTCTTGTGCCGTCTGGTCTTCTATATTCTTTTTTTTGTCTTACTATTACAGCAAATACTACTTGGCCCCTTATGTCAGATTTTCCACTTATTACAGCAGCAAGTATCAAATCTCCGACTCCTGCACTCTGATAACGACCCTTAACTGTTTTCTTAGTTTTTACTGTAGCTAATCTTAGCAATTTAGCTCCTGAATTATCGCAAGTAGGAATTACTGAACGATGGGTTAATGCATTTGTTATTCTTGCTTTTACTGCCTGCATTATTGCTCACCTTTCTTTTCTACTTTTTTTTGTTCTTTTGTTTCCTTTTTTTCTTCATCTTTCTTTTCTTCAGTTTTTACTGGTTTTGCTTTTGCTTCTTCACGGGCTTCTAATTTTTCTTTGAATAATTTTTCTTTTCCAATCTTTTCAATAATAACAAAATTCTTTGTTTTTGACAATGGTCTGCATTGTTTTATTTTGACAAGATCGCCAACTTGAGCATCAACACAAGAAGGATTATGAGCATGGACTTTTGTTCTTCTTTTTTCATATCTTTCATATTTTGGAAGGAAATATCTTCTAGTCCATTCAACAATAGCTGTTTTTGTCATATTTGTTGAAATAACTGTTCCTACAAAAGACATTCCTCTTAAGCTTAGGTTGCTGTGGAATGGACAGTTTTTATCTTTGCAGCTTTCGCTAGATGAAACTTCTTTTTTTGCTTTTTTTGTGTTTACCATTTTTTATGATTTTATTCTGTCTTGAGGTCTTCCTAAAAGGCCTGAGCCTTTTATTTGGACTTTTTTGTTATTGATGACTGTTTCAATAATGATGTTGCTTTTGAAAAGCACTTTTCTCTTTCCTGATGCAGTTTCTATATTCAATGTACTCTTTGTTTCGTCTATTATTGTTCCTTCAATGCCGATATCGCTTTTATTCTTCGAGTCAATGACTTTTATGTTAATACCTATTAATTCGTGCTTCACTATTTCGGATATATCCATTTTGTATTTTAACGAACAATTATTGTTTCTGGGGCAAATCCCATCTGAACCAGTATCTTTTTTACGTTTTGTTTGTGATCTCCTTGCAATTCAATTTTTCCTTCTTTTGCTGTTCCGCCGCAAGCAAACTCTGACTTGAGTTTTTTTGCAAGCCCTTTTAGGTTTATTTCTTTTTCATCAATTCCTTTTATTACTGTGCTTAATTTTCCAAACTTTTTTCTTTCAGTGTATACTTCTATTTTTTGCGTCTCTTTTGCTATTGTTTCACAAACACATAGTTCTTTGGGGAGCCCACATTGTGGACATACTTCAGTCATTTATCCCTCCTCTGATTTCACAGATTTTGTTTTAACCTCTTTTTTTGAGATTGGCCTTTCTTTTTGCAAAGTTAAAATTTTTGCAATCATCTTTTTTGTTTGTTTGATTTGCCCAGGACTCTTGGGAGTTGTTCCTGTGGCAACTTGAGCATTAGATTTGATTAGTTCTTTTTTTAACTCAACGAGTTTTGATTTTAATTCTTCATTTGACATTGAACGTAAGTCTTTTATCTTCATTTTTCAGATTCTTTTTTTACTTCTTTTTTAGGTTTTATTTCTTCTTTTAGAGTTTTTTCTTCTTTACCAGCTTTTTCCTCTTTCTTTTCTGGTATAGCAGGAATTGCTTCTGGTTTTGCTTCCTTCTTGGTCTCTTTCTTTTCTTCTTTTTCAGTTTTCTCTTCACTCTTTTCTTCTACTTTCTCCTCTTTTGTTTCTTCTCCTTCTTTCACTTCTTCGATGACTTCTTTCACTTCTTCTATAAGTTTGATAGTGTCAGGTAATTTTGTTTGAGGTGGCATAATTCTAACTTGGATGCCAACAATTCCTGATTTTAGGTTAGCTGTTGCATAAGCCTTGTCTACTCCTGTTAATGCTATATCGCCACATTTTTTTAGATAGCCTGAATAGAAACGCCAACGCCTTGCTCTTGAGCTTGGAACTTTGCCTGAAATTAAAATTTCTATTCCTAGAGCGCCAGCTCCCATAACTTCTTTCATTATTTTGTGACCAGTTCCTTTGAATTTTGTTGTTCCAAATCGTTCAAGGGATGATGCAATACGTTCAGCAACAATTCTTGCATCTAAATTGATATTTTCTACTTCAGCAATTTCAATTTGAGGATTTTCAAGCTTGAATTTCTTCTTAAGCTGTTCTGTAAGTTTTTTGATATTTTGACCTTGTCTACCTACTACTAGACCAGGCCTTGAGGCATAGACAATGATTTTTTCTCCAAGAGGAGTTCTAACCATTTTTGTATGTGAATGGCCAACATTAGTAAGACTTTTTGCTACAAATTCTTCTATTTGGAATTCTCTCATATTTTGTTTAACAAATTGTCTTTCGATCATTTTTTTATTTCCTCTTTAGTTTCTTTTTTAGATTTTAATTCTTCTTTCTTTTCTTTTTGAAAAGTCTTTGACTTTTCCAAACCTTTCTCACTTTCGTTCGAAAGTTTACCAGCTTTTTCCTCTACTTTAGGCGAAGAGTCAGACTTTGTTTGAGTATCTGATGCAGCCTGAGTTGCTTCTGGTTTTGCTTCCTTTTTGGTCTCTTTCTTTTTAACTTTCTCTTCTTTTTTCTCTGCTCTTTCTTCAACAACAATTTCTACATTTGTTCTTTTCATTTTTCTTCTACGTTGTCTTCCATAGTGCCAAGGTCTGCTAGCAGCATTTGCAATTATGCTGCTAATTACTAGGTTTGCAGTGTTAAGTCCTTTAAACTGTGCATTGGCTTCAACAGATTCAAGCAGTTTAAGGATTTCTTCACAAGTCTTTTTTGGATATCTTCCTGCAGCAATTTTTCCTTTTCTATGTCCAACATCTTTATTGAATTTTTTAAATGGAACTGCAATTTTTTTATTGATAACTAATTGAAGTAATGATTTAGCTCTATCAAGGGACTTATTTCTAATGAAAGCACAAACCTCAACAGAGGTTTTTCTAGATATTGGCAGGGATTGGCCAACTGCTTTAGCAGCATGTTCTTCTGAAATCCCTTTTGTTGCATAATTGTATCTTGCCATTTTTATTTAACTGATAGACTCGCAGATGATCTTGTAGCACCGATACCTGGAGCTGAATGTGAAATCTTTTTTCTTGTCATAATAAACTCTCCAAGCCTACATCCAATCATTTCTTCTGTGATCATAAGTTTGATAAAATTTTTTCCATCATGAACATTAATTGACATATTAATCATTTCTGGCAATATTATCATATCTCTGCAATGTGTTTTGATATTTTGTTCTTTATTTCTTATTTTTTTAAGCAGGATTTTTTGTTGTTCTGTAAAACCACGTTTTAGAGATCTTCTTGCTCTAGCAGGAATCAATTCAGCAAATTGTTCTATTGAAAGATTTTTTAGTTCTTCCAATGTTTTTCCCCTGTACTTGAATTCTTTTTTTACCATTTTCCTTACCTCTTGGTTCTTCCTGTTCTTCTTGGAGCAATTTTTCCTACTTTTCTTCCTGGTGGTGCATTTCTTGATGATTGTAATGGTTTGCCTTTATGATGGGAAGAGGAGCCACCAAAAGGATGATCAACAGCATTCATTGATACTCCTGATACTTTTGGATAAAGCTTATTTCTTGCTTTCATTGTATGATATCTTTTGCCTGCTTTTAAGAAAGGCTTATCTAGTCTTCCTCCGCCTGCAATGATTCCAATTGATGCTCTGCAGTCTTCTCTGAATAATTTTTGTTTATTTGATGGAAGCCTTATAACCACTTTGTTGCCTATTTTTCCTACAATTTTTGCAAATGTTCCTGAGCCCCTTACAAATTTTCCACCATCTCCAGGGCTACTTTCAATATTATAAACAGATGTGCCTTCTGGGACATCTTTAAGCTGGAGTACATTTCCTTTTTTGACAGAAGCACCTGGACCAAATTTAACATCATCTCCTACTTTAATTCCCTCAGGAGCTAACATAATGGTTTTTTCCCCATTTTCAAACTTAATTTGAGCTAATGGTGCTGAGTGACCAGGGCATAAAACCAGGTCCATTATTTTACCTACGATTGTTTCTTCTGTTATTGCGGGATATTTGACTTTTCCAAGGTATCTGAAACTAGGTGCTCTGTATGTTGTGCTTCCTTTTCCACGTTTTTGTTGTATTAGGTTTTTTCCCATTTTTATTACATCAGTCCTAGTTCTGTTGCAAGGTCTATTGCAGGTGTTTCTGGACTTAGTTTAATATACGCTCTTTTTTTTCCGTCTGGAGCGTTTAATGTATTAATTTTGATAACCTTTACTTTGTAGACTTTTTCAGCTGCCTTTTTGATATCTTGTTTGGTAGCTTTTTTATCTACAACAAATATTAACTTATTTTCAGATTCCATAAGCCTAATTGATTTTTCTGTTGATAAGGGATATTTGATGACTTTGTATGGGTCCATTTTAATCACATGAATAGTTTTTCTTTTTCTAGTTTATCCAGGGCAGTTTCTGTGAATAATGTTAACCTTCCTGGAATTGTTCCTGGAGCAAGCAATGCTGCATTTAGTTTGTTGACAAGAACAACGTTAACTCCAAGTATATTTTTTGCAGATTTTTCAAGAGCACAGGTTTTTGATACTACTAGTAATAGTCCTGTTTTCTTTCTGTATTTTCTACCACGGGCTTTGCCTTTTCCAGCACGCACTTTTTTCTTTGATGTTCTTCCAATCTCTGTTTTTAAGTCAAGTGACTCAAATATTTTTTTCAATTCTTTTGTTTTTGATATTGATTCAATTTTTGATTCAAGGATTATCGGATAGTTAGCTGGAACTTTGTGCCCTCTTTCAGCTACTAAGTTTTTATCAAGTGTTGCTGCTAGAGCAGACCTGATTGCTTTTTTTCTTTCTTTTTTGTTTATTTTTTTTGATAAAATTTTTTCAGCTTTTGGCGGATGAGCTTTTCTACCTCCTACTATGCCCGGAGCAACAGCACCAACCCAATTAAATCTAGTTCCTCTTCTGCTTATGATTTTTCTAGGAACTCTTGAAATTCCATGACCATATGAACCACGATACTTTCTTCTTCTTCTTGAAAGATCAGCTGAAGCCTTCATTCCTGCTTCAGGGTCTGTTCCATATGGTTGCCTTTTATTTGACTGTATTGATAGAACAGCTCTTTTAATTAAGTCTGATCTTATGACTTCTTTAAACTGTACTGGAAGTTTCTTTTTTCCTATTTCTTTATTTTCAGTTGAGATTATTTTTAATTCCATTTTACTTGCTAATATATTGTATTGTTGGTGCTTCTTTTGGGATATTTTTCCTTGGTCTTAAAGGATTTGTTATAACAATTAATCTTTTAGCTGGCCCTGATATTGAGCCTTTAATTAGTGCATATTGATTTTTAACTATTCCATAACGTTTAAATCCACTTACTAGGTTAATTTCTTCTGGTTTTGTGCCAATTCTTATTAACCACTTATTGTATTCTGTTCTTTGATGATATCCCATTTGTCCTGCGTGTGCGACTGTGAAATTACCATGATGAGGATGCCATGCACCTAAATTTCCTGGGCCTCTTTTTGTTTTTTCTGATTTGTGCTGTCTTATAGCAACGCCAAATCTTTTTACAGGGCCCTGGAATCCCTTTCCTTTAGTTATAGCATGAATATCGATTTGCTGACCTTCATTTAGGATATCACTAATTTGAATTTCTTTTCCTAGATTTGCTTTAGCCCACTCAAATTTTTCTTGGATTGAGCCGCCTAGCGCTAATCTGAATAATTCTGGCTTTTTCTTGCCTATTGTTGTTAATTTTGGCTGTGTATAAACAAGAACAGCAATATCATCAAATTCTTCTGGTTTGAAATCTTCTACTTTTTTTTCAATTTTTTTTGGCAGTATTATTTTTCTTTTTAGTTCTTTATCTAGTTTTGGTGCCATTAAAGCAGAAGCGAGCTGAAGACCAGATGTTGTTTTTTTGTAGAAAAGAATAGAAGCAGTTTTTATTGGCGGGCATTCAATGATTGTCACGGGACAAAAAATGTTTTCGCCCTTTGTCATTGAAGTGGCTTTATTGTCGGTGATAATGACGTGAGTCATGCCCACCTTGTAGCCACAAAAACCCAGGGGTTTAGCTTCTTTTGCTAAACTAAAAGTCCTTACTCTAGCATAAGCTCGCTTGGCCCTTTTTCTTGGCCAATACTGCATACTTCCTTTTCTTGGTTTACGTGCTTTTGGCATTTTATCAGATTGAAGATAAAACCCCCACTTGGTTTTATTTTGAAAAGCCTGTTAAGAAGACACAGTCAGCTAGCCCAACTGTACTGAAAAAAGATTTTTTTCCAGGCTTTTGGTTACTTGTATTTAAATATATTTTAGGAAATTTAAATACTGCCGAGGATATGTTGGAATTAACACCTCTTTATAAAGATTACCATTTTCAAGGAGTTTTGGGCTTTTTTCCTTCTTTATTTAAGAAATACGTCTTTCTTCTGCTGTAATTCACAGGGTTTTTTATTTTAGCACAAAGATTATCTGGTTTACAAACTCCAAAATCTTTGTAATACATTGAATTCTTACAGTTTGGAGGAAGAATCTTCTTTTTTTGCTGTTTGTGATAGCGCAGCTGACCTACTATTAATACTTCTCTTAATGGCTCATGGTTTTTCTTGTTCCAGTCTTTTAGGCGTTTTTCTATTTTATCATAACTCCAGCCAACAGACGTTAGGAAGTTTGTTAGGATGAATAAAGATCTTTTTCTGCCATCTTCAAGCCCTTTCAGGATATTTTGTATGCATGGTGGAAAGAATTGTTCTGGCACAGCATGGGTTGGAATGTCAACTTGTTTTATTTCTTTTTTTTGGAATTCTAATTTATTTTCTCTGTTTACTCTTTCAGCAACAGCCCTATCAAACAGATCTTTTGCTTGATTTGGTGTTATATTTTCCCTATTTAGAAATCTTAATCCTGGATGGATTATAACCTTGTCTGGCAAAGCCATTTGTTTTTCAAATTCTAGGATTTTTTCTGGAGCAATAGGTATTGAAACTAGACCAGATTTTTCGTGGAGTGAATAAGGCATTCTATATAGGTGTCTTGAAGAAATTAAAATCGTGTCTAAATCAATCATTTTTTCAGAATTAAATTTTTTTCCAATAACTATTTCTTTTACCTCTTTTTTTAAATTTTTGGCAATTTTGTTTATATCTCCTTTTTCTAATTCGATGACTTTTTTCACAAATACTTTTCCTATCATATTTTTTAGATATAATGCAATTTCTCTGATGTCTTCTGGAAATCTTTTGCTTACATCTTTTCCAGCTATCTTTTTAGGAAAAGCTTCAAATGGCACGCCAACATGAAATCCTTTATTACCAGAGAATTTTACGCTTATTGCTTCGATGTTATGGTGTTTTAATGCTTTTACTATTAAATCAGTTATTAATTTAGAATATGGCCAATGAGGGCAATCAATATCAATCACTAAATCCCAACCAATTCTTAATTTTTCGATGTCTTGTTTTTTGAGCAAAGGGTCTAATTGTAAAGGACTGCTCCATCGCTCTTCTGATGCATGAAAAGAAGTTATTCCTTGCTTTGCCAGCTCTAAAACATCTGCTGGATATTTTAGGATATCAGGGCGTTTTGCATAGCCTTCTCCTTTAAAACTTCCAACCACTTCTTTGTTTTTTGCATGGAGAATCATCTCTTCTTGAATATCTTTTCTCTTATAATGTTTTAAAACAGTGCTTATAGATAACATATTGCCCCAAATTGTTAGAATATATATGATATATAAAAATTTATATATTCATAATATAAAAAGGGAGCTATGGTTAAAAAAGAGAAAGGATTTGGTTTTGGAATTAAATTAACTAAATCACTAAGAAAGCCTAAAAAGAAATTAAGTCCAATTAAAAGAGCAGCAAAAATAACAGCAGGTGTTTTTATTATATTAATGGTGGTTGTTTTTTTAACTCTGTTAATTTCTTATTTTATACAATTAAATAGAGCAGGAATTAAAGGAAATTTGCATATGCATACTACTTATTCTGACGGACATGGAAGTTATGATGAGATGGTTGATGAAGCTGTTAGGCTTGGATTAGATTTTATTGTTATAACAGATCATGGATATATTAGGAAGATTGGCGAAGATGTTTTAGAAAAATGCCCTAAAGAAACAAGATTGTTTTGCATTATTGGAGAGGAAGTACATCCTGTTGAGGGAGATACCCTAGCTATAGGAATTATAGAGTTCATACCAAATAATCTTGGTATTGAAGAAACTATTGAAATGGTACATAATCAGGGAGGATTAGCAATTCCTGCTCATCCAAACACACCAGGAGAGATTACTCATGGGACATTGATTAGAATTAAAGACAAGATTGATGCTGTTGAGTGTTATAATGATGGGCATTTTGATGAATTAGATTATTTCTGGCTGAGAAGATTTAGTAAAAGAGAGAATATTCCTTGTGTATTTGATTCAGATTCACATCATATAGAAACATTAGGAGATGCTTATAATGTATGTGAGATAGAAGGAGATTTGAGTAAGGAGAATTTATTTGATGCTATTAAACAAGGAAAATGCAAGCCAAGGATAAAAAGTTTTGTTAAATACAGTTATTATACTTTATCTAAGTTGTGTCCTTTTATTAGGCCTTTTGCTTTATTGGCTGTTAAGATTATTGAATAAGTTAATTTTTTATATTACTAATCTTTTCTTGTTTGTATGATAAAAAATCAAATTAAAACAGTAGTTTTATTAGGGCTACTTACTGGATTATTGCTTGGAGTAGGGCAGCTATTAGGTGGCAGAGGAGGATTATTTATTGGATTAGTATTTGCTATTCTTATGAATTTTGGAGCTTATTGGTTTTCTGATAAAATTGTTTTAAGGATGTATAGGGCTAAAGAAATTAAGGAAAACGATGAGCCAGAACTTTATAGAATAGTCAAGGAAGTTGCTCATCTTGCTAAATTACCTATGCCTAAAGTTTATATTATACCTACTGAGAATCCAAATGCTTTTGCTACTGGAAGAAATCCAAGTAAATCTGCTGTTGCATGCACTGTTGGAATAATGAATCTTTTGAACAAAGATGAATTAAAAGGAGTGATTGCTCACGAAATGGCTCATATCAAAAATAGAGATACTTTAATACAAGCAGTTGCTGCAACAATTGCAGGAGTTATTTCTTATCTTGCTTTTATGGCAAGATGGGCTGCAATATTTGGGGGAATGGGTGGTAGAGACAGAGATGGAGGAGGTATGTTTGAATTATTAGCTTTGGCAATAATAACTCCTTTGATTGCAACAATATTACAGTTAGCTATTTCAAGAAGCAGAGAATATTTGGCTGATGAAACAGGAGCAAAAACTATCCATAATCCATATAACTTGGCAGATGCTTTAGAGAAGCTAGAGGCGGGTGTTAAGCGCAACCCTTTAAGATTTGGAAGCCCTTCAACTAGTAGTTTATTCATTGTAAATCCTTTTTCAGGAAGGGGATTTATTAAATGGTTTTCAACACATCCTCCTATGAAAGAGAGGGTAAAAAGACTAAGGCAAATGTGAGGTGTTAAAATGGTCAAGGCACTTGTTTATATTCTGATTGTAACAAAATATGGAAGAAAAAAAGAGGTTTCAAACAAACTTTTGAAATTTAAAGAAATAGAAGATGTTCATGAGATTTTTGGACAATATGACATTATTGCTAAGGTTAGTGCTCCTGATATGAGAAGACTTGAAGATTTTATACAAAAAAACATCAGAAGCATAAAGGAGATAGAAGGAACACAAACTTTAGTAGTTAGTGATATCCCTAGCAAATAATTTTTTATATTTTTTCTAGCAGAGCTATTGTAGTTTTTAAGTCTGATTCCAGGGTTTCTGATAATTTTAATGCAAGTTCTGCTGCTGTTGGTTTGTCTAAATAACCTTTATCCCAACCCAGGCGTCTTGCTCTTGTCCTTATTTTATCTGAAACTGTTTTTTCTTCATTTACTATATTATTAATTGGCCTTAATATTTTACTATAATATTTTGGAGTTACACTTTTTGCAAATTTAAAGAACCTCTTTGTATATTCGGCAACTTCTTTATTGTCAAATCCATGATAAGCACTCTGATATTGCAACTTATTTCTAACAAGGCTGTGTGGAGGTATGTGGAGTATGTTATTTTCTAATTTGAAAGGTTCTTCAATCCCAATATCAGTAGGTAATGCTTCAATAAATTCTCTTTGAATTTTTTTTAGACAGAATTTTAATAAAACAGAGACAGCAATAAGGTGGCTTGGGTAATTCATATCCATTCCTCTTTGTTCTAATGTACCGTGGGCGTTTATTTTAACAGGATTCCAGTTCATATCAAGCCGATTCTTATACATTTTGTCTATGTTGGCCTCTTTATCTACTTTTTTTATTGCGCGCTTCCATCTTTCTACTTTACGCTCTATTGTATGAAATAAGTCATGGCCTGTTTGTTTGTATGGCTGTAATCCACCAATTTGCTGTAGTTTAGCGTATAGTCCTTCTTTGTATTTTAGTTTCTTGCCTCCTCTGTATACTATAACACGTGAGTCTTTTGCAAGCGGCATTCCTTGGTAGAAAGGAGAAGATTGTATAAGCATTGTTAAGGCAGGATCAATAGCAACTTCAAAGTTGTATGAATTAAGCATACTTCTTTTTAGTTTACTATTGATCATTAATCTTAGTCTTTTGTTTGTGTGATCATAAACAGCTTTAGGTAGGGTGTAATGGCTGTGAAATCCTATACATCTACCAGCGATCAAAAACCTATCCTCACCAAAGATTTGTTTTTTGATTTTATAATTAGGATCTTTTCTCATAGCTGGATCAAATTTTCCAGGATAAGTGCCCATAAAATGAAGATTGAGGTCTTGTTTTTTTGCAATTTCAAGTGTTTGTTGCAGGTCTGTAAACAAGCTCAAAGCTGAAGAATAAGTTCTTATCTCAGGATAACATCCTAATTCAATCATATTTTTTGCGCATTCTTTAATGATTGAAAGATCTGGGTTGGTCTTTTTTACTGCTCTTATTATTTTATCTGCTTTATTTACTACGTGGCCTTTGTTGTTTAACAGCATCAGTTCTATTTCAAAACCAGACAGCGAACGCTTTAGTGGCTTTTTTGTTTTTTTTGTCCGAGGGTTCTTAAGTTGCATTTTTTTCGAATTTGAATACTTTTAGTAAGTTTTCTGATAGTTTTTTAACTTTTCTTTTCTTTATTATTTTTTCTGTTTTGTCCAAGTATAATCTTTTATTAATCTCCATTGAAAAGATGAATACATCAGGGAATTTGGTTGATAAAAAATTAAGAATATAGCCTCCTTTAAATGGATAATTAAATCTTACTTTTTCATATCCTAAATTATTGAATTTTTTAGCTAATTTGTGAACTATTGGAAGATAAAAGGTTGGAATATATTTTGTGCCAAAACTAATAGATGGCCTACCTTGTAGATTTCGCATTGAGTGAGCATCAAAAATTATGTTAAATCTATAAGTCTCTACTAATCTTGTTAAAGTAAAATAAAATTCTTTATAGCTTTCTAGTAAATATTTTTTCTGGGATTCTGTTGGAGGTTCTTTCCATATTTTTTCTATCCATTTTTGAGAAGTGCTTGTGTGGATAGCATTATTCATATCACGATTAAAGTCACAGATAAATCTTGATTGTTTGTTATCTATCCAAATCCCATTTTGTTCTAATATAATCTTCCTATAGATTTTGTCTGTTCCTATGTCTTCTTCACGAAGTATTTTTCTTTGTATAGGGCACATTCTTTCTTGAAGTTTTTTATCTATCCATATCCCTGAATGTATAGTCATTAATAAAATATTAAAAGAATTTTTTTTGTAATTATCATAAATTATTACTCCTCTTTTTGTCATAATTACTTTGGTGTTTTTATATTTTGGATAAAGTTCTTCAATATCTTGCTTAACTAGTTCATATAATTCTTTTTCAACAAAGAAATTTTTAAACCACACCCTGTTTCTGTTTTTATAGAATTCTTCAATTGTTCCATTTAGGATTCTGCCCAGTATTTTGTATGATTTTAGGAGAGTTACAAAGGTTTCGTTTAGGTCTTTTGCAAGAATATGAGTAGCATCTCTTACTATCTTGAATAAGAAAAAACGTTCATATACTGTTTTAATTGGCTGATTAATCTTTTTTAAAGCGGAATTAAAGCTCATACTTTTAATTGGAGAATATTCATATATAATTTTATCTATTTCTAGTATTCAGAATCCAGGACTTCTCTTATTTTCTTTGCTTTTTTATCTCCTATTTTTTCAACTTTTTTTAACTTGTCTTCTTTTGCATTGATTATTTTTTTTGCTGTTTTGAATTTTTTAAGAAGTTCTTTTGCTAAGTTAGGGCCAACATTTGGCAGTGCTGATATAAGGTATTCTTGCTGTTCTTTTAATGTTAAAGGTTTTCTATCAGCATGCATTGAAAAATCATTTCCTGTTTGTTCTTGCTCTCTTTTTGCAATTATATTTAGCAATGATGCTGATTCTTTTGGGTTTCTTGTGAACAATATAGGAATTCCATAGCTTATTGTTATTGTTGCTAGCATTCCTCTAATTGCATTTGGATGGATATTTCTTACTGAGAATAAGTCTTGTTCTCCTTCTATGATAATCAGTGGTTTTTCGAAATTATTCTTTAGTTGTTTTATTTGGTCTAATAATCTTCCATCAATAATAGAATTTACAAAATCTTCAGGTGTTTTTAGTTCAACACCACATCTGCTGCTGAGAACATAATCTGCTGTTTGTAATTGTTCTAGTTTTATATTAATATTCATATCAATTAATTCTTTTATTATTCCAGATCCTTTTTCTCTATGATCTGCAAATATTTTTATCTTATTTTTTTTTTGTTGTGGAATAAATTTTTGGAGATTTTCTCTCAATGATGGTTTTTCTAATTTTAATTTAGAGTTTAAACTTGTTAGATTTTTATACATTCTTTTTTCTTTGTGATGTGCAGACCACCTATATCCTTCGTCTCTTGTATTTTTTGTCATTAAAATAATAACTCTCCCTTTTTCCTGTCTTCCTGTTCTACCTCTTCTTTGAATGTGTCTTATTGCAGAAGGAATTGGTTCATAAAAAACAACTAGATCTACTTTTGGAATATCTAGTCCTTCTTCACCAACAGAGGTTGCAACTAAAACATTAAACTCATTATTTCTAAATTGTTCAAGCATTTCTTTTTGCTGTTTTTGAGATAACCCAGATTCTGCTTTTTTTTGCTGGCCTACAAACAATTTAGCAGAAGCATTTTCTAATTTATTTATTTCTTCAACAATGTTTTTCGCATTATCCCTATACTGATTAAAGATTATTATTTTGATTTCTTTATTTGTATTGACTTCTTTTTCAACTAATTTCTGGAGTTCAATTAATTTAGGATGCTGAAATCTTTGCTCATACATTTTTTGTGTTTTGATTAAAGCTGATTTAAAGTTTAGGTCAGCAACAATATTTTTTACTGCTTTTGTTTTAGAAGAGTAACCCTCCTTTTGGAGTTTAGTTAGGTATGCACTAAGAGCCACAACTCCCTGAGTTTCTAAAAGTTCTAAACCATGCTGGATCTTCATTATTTCAGCTAAAACAGAAATTGCATTCCATAAAACAAAATTTTTTTCTCCTGCAGCTGCTCTTCCTCTTAATTGTGCTTGCAATGCCAGCAAATCTGTTTTGTTTACAAAACTAATATTTTTTCTTTGAAGGATTCCCCATTTTTTTAGTTTTGAAGTTCTGTCGTGAATAATATTCTTTAGGAATCTTTGTATTTGTTCAAATGGAGGAGGAAGATTAACTTTTATCCATTCGATGTTTATTTCTTTTATATATGGTTTGACGTCAGGATCTTTATCTGTTCTTACTTCAACTTTTTCTATATGGAGGTTTTTTGTTACTTCCTGGATTTTTTCTAGGTCAGATCCTGGAGAAGCAGTTAATGCTAAGATTCTTGGATATTCTGCTTTTTTATAGTATTGTTTTGCAACAAAAACATAAGCATAATTTCCTACTGCCCTATGAGCTTCATCAAAAACTAATAATGAGGTTTCTTCTAGGTTAATTCTTCCTGTTATTATATCATTTTCTAACCCTTGCGGTGTTGAGAAGATTATTTTTGAGGTTTTCCAAAGCTCTGCTCTTTTTTCTGGTTTGATCATGCCTGTAAATACTGCAAATTGTTCTTCTGGCAATTCAAGAAATTTTTTGAAGGTTTCAATATGCTGCTCGACTAAGGGCCTTGTTGGAGCAAGTATGAGGACTTTTGAATTTGGATATTGTTTAAATCTTTGAACTGCAAGCATCATTGAGATGGCTGTTTTTCCCATCCCTGTTGGAAGTACAACTAAAGTGTTGTTGTTTACAGATGTTGCAAGAATTGTTTCTTGGTATAACCTTGGCTTAAAGTCTTTAAGCATTAATTACTAGAAAGAAATTTTATTTAAATAGTTTATGTAAAGATGTCCAGTGCTAACCTATTCTCTTTTTCAAAGAGATTTTTGCACTTCCTTCAAGTTCTCTTTTAAGGTCTTCAAAATCTTCTTTTACTGTCTCTAGATCTGTTCTGATTTTTGTCAATTCTTCTATAGTCATATCTCTAAGTGATTCAAATTCAGAGATTAACTGCCCTAATTCTTCTTTTGTTACCATTTACTGCAAAATTTTGATATATCCTTTTTTGTGAATATAATAGCTTGCAAGTGTGCCTGCAATAAAGAAAATGACTATTAATTTTTTATTAACTGCAAATGAGCCAAGCATATAACCAAACAAGAAACCAACTATGATTAAGAAGAAAGCAAATATTGGTTGTTTGCCTTTTTTTTCGTAGAGAAGTCTTCCTGCCATTAGACCGCCTAAGAATATGACCACATAATTCATAGCTGCACTTTTAATTGAAACTGCTATAAGAAAACCAATCAGTAATAAAATTATGAAAAATACTTCTGCCCACTGTTTCCATAAAACTGTTCCAATGTCCACCATTGCTTTTTTGTTTAGTTTTTTCATGGTCCTGGCCACGCCAATCTTTCATAAAATATGTAGTAAAGAAGAACTATTAATCCACCCATTGCTAGTGCAATAATCCATGAATAGATTGAAAATAAGATAATTAGGACTGCATAAACAAATATTAGTGAAAAAAGGAAAACATACCAAACTCTTGAAGCAAAAAAAGTTAAATGACCATCTAATGGAGGTATTGGCAACATTGTACAAATAGCATAAACAAGGTTAAAAATAAAAATTTTATTAATTAATGGATGAGTTATACTTAGAAATATATCAAGATTTTTAAAAATTGTTCCAAAGATTATACTTGCAAGAGGGCCTATTATTCCGATAAATCCTAAAGCAATATAGTTCAAACCATACCTGAATTTTCCAAGCCTATATTTTCCAATTATAGAACACGTAACACCGCCTGGAATTATTATCCACCAAATTTTACCATTTGTTATGAATGTTATAATCAAGCCAATTAGTAAACCATACCACCACATTTTATATTTTGTAGTAAATCCTAATCTTAAGCCTAGTATTTTTTGCGCAGAAACATGGAATAATATGCTTGCAGCAGCTATTAGGATTCCACCAACTAAATGGTATAAACCATAGAAGAAATCAAATTTTCCTACACCCCATTCTCCAAAAGAAATCATAAATCCTATGATTAGAGAACCAACTGCAACACTTTTAAGTTCTTCAATATCAAAACTAAAATATTTTTTGATACGGTCTAACATCTCTGACATTTTAAGTTGTTTCTGATTTTAATCTTTATAAATTTTCTTATCAATCATTTAATGTTGAAAGAATAAGATATTTCCTGTTTTGCTGGTTTTAGATTTTTTATTATTTTAATTATATCTTTTTCATGGCCTGCGCCAACAATTGCTAGAATTTTTTTGTCCTGGTTTAATGACATTAGCTCATATAAGTTAGAAGCCATTATTTGATTTCTTTCTTCTATTAAAACACGGTAAAAATTTGGATATCTTTTTTTAACTTCTTTAATTATTTTATCAACAACTTTTTGTGTTGGGACTTTTGTGAGATCAATTTTGTCTATACCTAGTTTTTTTAATTCAGATTTTTTGAAGAAAATGCCTTTTAAGATATCTACTATAAAATTGAATTTTTCTTTCCAAGTTAGACTAGAAGAAATTCTGCGTAAAGTAATTTCAATATCTTGATCAATCAAGGCAATATTTTTTTTATATTTTTTTGCTAACTTTATTGCCTGAATCATTTCTGAGCCTGGTTTAACTCCAACAAGTTTACCTAGTTTTTGTTCAATCCAAGCCCCTATAAGATTAAAAAGAAGACCTTTAAAACCTATTCTTTTAATATCTTTTAATCTAAGTTTTCTTTGTTTTTCCTGCGTTAGAGCAATAAATCTTTTCTGGTCTAGTTCTAGAGCAATAATATCTGGCTTTTGCTTGGTAATTGTTGATTCTACTTCTTTTAGACTTTGTTTTGCAATATGTGAAGTACCAATTACCGTTAAATTTTTATATCGCATATATCCTAATTATACTGAAATTTTTTAAAAGTTTTGATTTTGATATAGAAAAATATAAATACTTAAAAATTTTTAAACAAACAAGGTGATTTAGATGTTGAAAATGAAAAAAATTTCTGAGACTTATGAAATGAAAGTGTTTACAGATACTGGAGATTATTTTGGAGATATTGAGGAAAGTATTTTAACACAAAATAAGATTTTTGGCTGGAAAGTTAAAGCTACTAAAGGTTCCTTTTTAAATAAAGTATTAGGCAGTGCTAAAGGAGTTATTGTTCCTCATCAATTGGTCAAAGCGATTGGAGATATTCTCATAATCAGCAAAACAGCAGTCCCATCATACTCTTCTGAAGAAGAAAGCGAAGAATGAAATTTGCAAAGTTATACAAGGATTTGGTAATGACTAACTATTTTATATTTAGATATAATACCAAATCTGACGGCTTAGAAATTTTTGAAGAAGAGTTATTTAGTTTAGACGTTCCTAACTAACATCTTTTATTTCTTAATCTGTGTCATATTTTTTAACTGCTACTTTTAGTTCTTTTCCGAGTTCATTTCTAAGAACAAGCCTGAGTGTTTTTTCTCTATTTATTTCATTATAGCTGATGTGAACAGTACTTGCTTTTGTGATTACTTCTCCTTCTTCTAATAAAGGAAGCTCTATTGTATCTTGCACTAAACTTTTAATATCCTCAGGATCATTGCTATCAAAAAGATAAACTTGGATAAGCGGATAAAAATCTTCTTTGCCATTCTCTATTTTGTATTCTATGCTTGTAACTGTTGCCCAATCATCTCCTTTTATTTCATATTCAATATCTGTTATTGTAAATTTAATTACTCCTGGATCTGCTGTTTCTGGTTCTGAAGGGGGCTCATCACTCTCATTATCTTGATTAGAGGAAGTGCTTGTAGTATTTTGCGTTGTGGTTTGAGAACTAGTTGAGGTTGTTGTACTTGGAGTAGATGTCTGAACTGCTCTACCAGTACCAATATCCACTATTTTAGGTGTTGAAGAAGTTGTTGCTGTTTTAGTTTTGTCAGGATTTACACATATTCTTATCTTATAAACTTCAGCAAAAAGCAGAACTATCAATATAACTATTATAAACAGATAGATTCCATGAATAATATATTTACCTTTTATTACAATATCTTTCATTTTTCCTAGAAATCCATGGGGTGGATTTTCTCTTTATTCGTTCTCTACTCTTGGTGCTAATATGAAAGATAACAGTACTTTATCAAC
>JAHWIM010000058.1 GCA_019322535.1 Candidatus Woesearchaeota archaeon | reverse complement strand
TGACAAGCGATGCGCATGCTACAGAAAGAGTTGTAAACCAAATATTAACTGAGATGGATGGCCTTGAAGAAATGCATGATGTTGTTGTTATTGCAGCAACAAATAGGCCAGACATAGTAGACCCTGCTTTGTTAAGGCCAGGAAGATTTGATAGAATAATTCTTACACCTGCCCCAGATAAAGCAGCTAGAAAAAAGATTTTTGAAGTTCATACTAAAAATATGCCTTTAAAAGGTGTTTCTCTTGACACTCTTGCAGAAAAAACAGAAGGGTACGCAGGAGCAGATATAGAAGCTGTTTGTAGGGAATCAGCAATATTTGCATTAAGAGAGGATATGAAATCCAAAGAAATTGCAACAAAGCATTTTAATGAAGCTTTGAAAGAAGTTAGAGCTTCTGTAACAAAAGAAATAGAAAAAGCATATGAAGATATTAAAGGTCTTTTCAAACAAGCCAGAGCAAAGCAGATGAAAGAAGATAAACCTGCTTATTTTGGTTGATTAATCAAAAAATTTAATAAACATAAAGTAACTTGTTCTCAAGAGGTGATTTAATGAAACTCAGAATCGAATTCCGTGATGATTTAGGTAAACAAATAGTAGAACAAGCAAAAGAATGGGAAAGAAGATCTCCATCTGGCAAAGAACAGCCGTTAACATGGGAAGTAGAAGAATATCATGTTCCTGAAAAAATAAACAAAGTAGGAAATGATGTTGTTTTAGAGACAAAAAATACAAAGGTAACTTTACATAAAGAAGAAATAGACAGAATTTTAGAATTATTCAAAAAATAAAATGTCTTCTTTGCTAAGCGTCGTAAGATTTCTAAATAAAGAACTCAATATTAGAAAGATTCCCGACAGTTCTAGGAATGGTCTTCAAGTAAAAGGCAAAAAACAAGTTAAAAAAATTGGTTTTGCAGTAGATGCTTGTTTATCAACTTTTGAAAAAGCAAAAAAAGCTAAAGTTGATCTATTAATTGTACATCACGGCTTGCTTTGGAAACCTCAAAAACGTAAAGAAATAACAAAAAAAAGATTAAATTTTCTAAAGAAAAACAAAATTGCATTGTATGGTTGTCATCTTCCTTTAGATGCTCACATCAAACACGGCAACAATATTAAATTGTGTGAACTTATTCATCTTACTAAAATAAAAAAATTTGGTAGATATCATGGAGGGCCAGCAATAGGTTATCAAGGTTCTCTTATTAACCCAAAAACAATCAAAGCACTTGCAAACCTCCTCAATAAAGAATTAAAAACTGAATCTAAAGTTTACCCTTTTGGAAAAAAGAAAATAAAAACAGTTGCAATTATCTCTGGAGCAGGATATGCTTTATTAGAAGAAGCAATAAAAAAGAAAATTGACTTATTTATCACAGGAGAAATAAAATATAGTATTTATAACCATTCAAAAGATGAACAAATCAGTCTAATAGTGGCAGGCCATTATGCAACAGAAACATTAGGAATCAAAGCATTAATGGCCCTAATAAAAGAAAAATTTAATATACAGACAGTGTTTATTGATAATCCAATAGAGATATAGTATGGTAAGAAAAATAAATGCATCACATATATTAGTAAAAACAGAATCAGAAGCTAATGTTATACTATATGATGTAAAACATGGAAAAGATTTTGCAGAAGTTGCTAAAGAAAAGTCTCTTTGCCCTTCAAAGAAAAATGGAGGCAGTTTAGGCTGGTTTGGTAGAGGCCAAATGGTCAAAGAATTTGAGAATGTCTGCTTTACTGCAAAAAAAGGAGATATTATTGGGCCTGTCAAAACACAGTTTGGTTATCATATAATAAAAATAGATGATATGCAATAGAGGGTATCAAAATGGGAGTATTTTCAAGAAGTTGGAAAGTAACAAAACTTAGTTTTGATGTAATGAAGAAAGACAAAGAATTATTATTATTTCCCCTATTAGGTGGAATATTTTCAATAATATTTATTTTTGCTATGCTTTTCCCAACAATAATATCTAGAATGATAACAGAAGTTACTCAAAGCATCACTTTTGGAGTTTTAGAATATGTTTTATTATTTATAACTTATTTAGGGTTGTCATTTATTGCAGTGTTTTTCAATGTCTGCGTTGTTTATACAACTAAAACAAGGTTTGAAGGAGGGAATGCAACATTTTTCGATAGTATAAAATATGCTATTTCAAAAATACATCTAATATTTGTATGGAGTCTAGTTTCTGCAACAGTTGGATTAATATTAAAGATTATTGAAAGAATGGCAGAAAAAGTAGGGCAAGGGGGAAGAATAATCTTAATGGCACTAAGATCAATATTAGGCATGATATGGAGCATAGTCACTATTTTTGTAGTTCCTGCAATGGTTTATAGCAATCTTGGACCAATAGATGCTATTAAAAAATCAATTAATACTCTTAAAAAAACATGGGGAGAATCTATAGTTAGAGTAATAGGTTTGGGGCTTGTTCAATTCTTATTTTTTATATTAGGAGTCATAATCATTATTCCTTTATTCATATTATTGTCTGCATTAGGTGGAATTGGGATTTTGATAGGAATAATATTTGTAATCGTCTATTTTATAGGGTTATTTTTAATATTTGGAGTTGCTAACACAATATTTAATACAGCATTATATGTTTATGCAGATCAAGGAAAAATACCTCAAGGGTATGATCAGGATATATTAAGCAATGCATTTAGGGTTAAAAAATGAATAAAGCAAAACCAGGAGATAAAGTAAAAATAATAACTGACAAAGAAGAGTTTGAAGGAATTCTTATACCTAGACCAGAGCTTCTTGAAAAAGGCTTTACAGTTATAAAGTTAGATAATGGTTATAATATTGGAATAGAAGATAAAAAGATTAAACAAATAAAACTATTAGAAAAATACATTCAAAAGAAATCAATATCAAAAAAATTACCTATGAAAAAAGGATTACCAACTGTTTCTATAATATCATTAGGAGGAACAATATCTTCAAAAGTTGATTACAGAACAGGAGGGGTTATTGCTGATTATACTGCAGAAGATTTTGTTGCAATGATGCCAGAGTTAGCAAATATTGCTAACCTAAAAGCAAAAAAAGTTATGAATATTATGAGCGAGGATTTAACAGGCAAAGACTATACAAAAATCGCAAAGATCATTGCAGATGAGTTAAAACAAGCAGATGGTGTTGTTGTGACTCAAGGAACAGATACATTACATTTCTCAACAGCTGCTATGTCTTTTATGTTAAAAGACCTGAACAAACCAGTTATTTTTACAGCTGCACAAAGAAGCATAGACAGAGGCTCCTCAGACGCATTCATGAATCTAGTTTGCGCAATTACTGCAGCTGCAAAATCAGATATTGCAGAAGTTGTTGCTTGCTTGCATGCAACAACAAATGATGATTATTGTATTCTAAATAGAGGAACAAAAGTCAGAAAAATGCATACAAGCAGAAGAGATGCTTTCAGACCAGTTAATGAACTACCAATTGCAAAAGTTCATTCAGATGGAAAAATTGAGATAGTGAATAAAGATTACAATAAAAGAAAAAAAGGAACTGTTAATTTAGAGAATAAATTTGAAGAGGATGTTGGTTTAATCTTTACATATCCAGGAATCAAACCAGAAGTAATTGATTATTACAAAAATTATAAAGGATTAGTAATTGCTGCAACTGGTCTTGGAAATATTCCTGCTAATCTATTTCCTAAGATTGAAAAATTGAAAATTCCAGTTGTTATTGCACCACAAACAATCTACGGAAGAGTCCATCCATTAGTTTATGCTCATCTAAGGGAATTATCAATAAAATTAAAATGTATTTTTACAGAAGATATCACTCCTGAAACAGCTTATGTCAAATTAGGATGGGTTTTAGCGCAAACAACAGATCCTAAAAAAGTAAAAGAACTAATGCTTACAAATATTGCAGGAGAAATAACAAAAAGAAGTGAAGAAAAAAGTTTTCTCTATTGAAATTCAGAAGGACTTATTACTTCTTTACCAAATTTCTCTTTTGCTTCTTTTAAACGCTTCTTTTCTTGTTCAAAATGGTCAATAAAATCTTTAGGTATATCTTTTTCTTGTTCAAAAACTTTTTCTACTCGCGCTAGTTTCTCTAATAGTTTTGTTATCCTAATTGAGAATTGTTTTTCATATTCTTCTTTAGTGTATTCTCTCTTAAAAACGTCTAAGAATAATTTTTTTAGGTCTTCATATTTTGGTATAAATCCTATTGGTGTTTCAATAGCACTATATTCATTATGAACTCTGCCTTCCATCCATAAAAGCCATACTTTTTTATCTAATTTGCTGTTTAAAAATTCCCCATTTTCTTTTAAAAAATAATTTGTATGGAATATTTTTGGATTTTTGTCTAGAGTTTCGCCAAAAGCTAAATGATTTTTAATGTAAAGACCTAATGGAACTACAAGGAAATCAAGGTTAGCCATTGGATTGTGCTTTCTAACTCCTTCTGCACCCAATGTAGCTGCTGTTGTTTCTGATTCTACTATGGCACCTACATAAACTCCATGAGACCAGCTTAATGATTCAAAAACAGGAATTGTAGTATCTGAGTCTCTGCCTCCATAAATAAAGCCACCAATTGGAACACCTTCTGGGTTATCAGCTTCTGGATCTGCATTATCAAGATCGTTTATTCTTATTGTATAACGGGCGTTTTTATTAGCATAAGGTATTTCATTTCCATCTTTATCTTTCATACTTTTTTTCCATTCACCACAATAAGTATAGCCTTTTTCTGGTGGTTCTTGCCCCATTCCAAGCCAGTATGGTTTTCCATCTACTACTAAAACATTAGAGAAGATAAGTTCTCTTGGTGTGCTAAGGGCTTTATGGATTACTGGATCATCTGTTTGGTTTATATCTCTAATAATACCAAAAATACCTTGTTCTACATTTACTGAATAAGCTACACCATCATCTCCTGCTTTAATATATGCAATATCATCACCAACTATAGTTTGTCCAGAAATCATAGCTGTTGCTGTCTTACCGCAAGCACTTGGAAAAGCTCCTGTAAAATATGTAACTCTATCTTTACTTAGTGGATGAACTCCCATCACAAACATATGTTCACAAAGCCAGTCCTCTTGGCTTGCTTTATTGATTGCTAATCTTAATGCTAATTTTTTTAAGCCAACACTATTGCCAGCATATTGGTTATTTACTGTCAAAACTCTGTTTTCTTCTAAGTCCATATAGACTCTTCTCTTGTCTATATTAACTGTATTATTTCTTTCATCTAATTGACCTGCAGAGTGGATAAAATAAAAGAAATCTTCTGAGCCATTTAATTGCTTAAAATCTTCATATCCTGACCTGTAGAGAATTGATTCGCTGTGAGCTACATAATAAGAGTCTGTTAGCTGCAATGCAGGTATAGAAAATCTTGAGTTATTAGGGCCTAAAGTGAATAAGCAGACTAACATTTCTTTTCCTTCCATGATTCCATCCATGAATTCATGGACTTCTTTTAGGCCTTCTTCTTTATCTATTGTATTAATGAATTTACTCATGTATTTTCCCTTTGGGAGCAAAACTTTTGTTACTTCTTTTGCTCTAGCTTGATCGTTAACTCCATCATAATGTATAGTGTGGCCTTCCATAGCTAATGGTGTTTCTTCTTTGTTTTTAATAGAGCCTTTTCTTAGATAATCAATATCATCTTGAGAATCAGTGAGAACAGTAACCTTTGCAGGTTTGCATAAATTAACATATTTTTCAATTATTTTCATAGCTTTTGGGTTTTTTAATGCTTCTAATTTAGCTAAATTTTTTTCATCTAAAACGTTTTTGTCGATATTCATATTAATTCCTCCATTTTTTTAACAACTAATTTGATGTGTTCAACTGATTTTTGTAGAGCATTTTTCTCCTCTTCATTAAGTTCAAGTTCAACAATCTCTTCAACACCTTGTTTACCTAATTTTGCTGGAACTCCAACAAAAACACCATTAATATCATATTCTCCTTCACACAAAGCTGCGCAAGGCAGTATTTTCTTTTGATCTTTGATTATTGATTCTGCCATTTCAGCAGCACTTAATCCAGGAGCAAAAAAAGCACTTCCTGTTTTTAATAAACCAACAATCTCTGCTCCTCCTTTTCTTGTTCTTTCAACAATTTCACTAAGTCTTTTATCATCAATTAACTCTTTTATTGGTTTTCCTTTTACTTTGCAATGATTAAGCAAAGGAACCATTAAATCCCCATGGCTTCCAAGCACCATTGCTTGTATATTGTTTATGTCTTCTTTAAGTTCTTGTGCAACAAATGTCCTAAATCTTGCACTGTCAAGAACTCCTGCCATTCCAATTACTCTATTTTTAGGAAAACCACTTAACTTGTAAGCAAGATAAACCATTGCATCTAAAGGATTTGTAACAATAATTAATACACTGTTAGGAGAATATTTAACAACACTCGGAATTACAGATTTCAAAATCTTCGCATTTGTTGCAAGCAAATCTTCTCTTGCCATTCCAGGTTTTCTAGGAATCCCTGCAGGGATAATTACAACATCTGAATCTTTTGTTGCTTCATAATCATTACTTCCAACAATCTTAACATTCGATCCTTCAACTGCCATAGCTTGTTGCATGTCTAATGCCTTTCCTTGAGGCATTCCTTCAACAATATCAACTAAAACAATATCTGCAAAACCTTTTAATGCTGAATAAAAAGCAGCTTGACTTCCTAAATTACCAGCTCCTACAATAGTTAATTTAGCCATTATACCTCTTTGCATGCTTTGTAAATATTATCAAACAATTCAGCAAGTAAATCCTTGCTTACAGATGAAAATGCAATTCTAATAATATCTTTCATTGCTATAATTCCTGTATCAAATTTAGTAAGTAAAGCTTGTCTAACTTTCTCAGCATCTTTTTTCAATTTAATGCACATAAAATATCCTGAATTAAAAGGCAATGCTTCAAACTCTTCTTTATATTCAGGATGTTTACTGAGGATTTGCTCAACTATATCTGCTCTGGCTTTTAAGACATCATATTTATCTCTTTTTTCTTTATCATAGCTTTCTGAATTAAAAGCTTCTAAAACTAAATTCTGAGATAAATTTGAAACATTAGATATTGTTCCTCTAACAGCACCAGATGTTTTTTGTTCTAATACAAAACAAAGATCATCATTGATCCCTTTAATTCCATAAGTTAAAAAACCAACCCTCAATCCCCAAACATATTCTTCTTTTGTTGCCCCATCTACTTTAACTGCTAAAACTCTTTCATGAAGATCACAAAGTTTTGCAAAGATAGATTCAGTAAATATTCCCTCTTTATACACTAATCCAAAATAAGCGTCATCTACTATTACTACAATATCATTTCCTTTATCTGCAGATTCTTTTATTGCAGAAACAATCTCTTTAACTTCTTCATTAGTTGGAGTGTATCCTGTTGGATTATTTGGAAAATTAAGAAGAACAATCTTTTTTCCTTTGCCTTTAGCTAATTTTTCCTTTAGCCCTTCTACATTAAATTTATTTTCTTTAAAAGTTTCAAATGCTGTAAGTTTTGCCTTATATCCATTTATTAGTATTAATTTATAATTTCCCCAGAATAAGTCTGGCAATATAATTTCATCTCCTTCATCAACAAACATATAAGCTGTGATGCTTAAACCATGAGTTAAAGCATTTGTAACAATCGGCAAGCTTATCTTCTTACCAGTCAAAGAAGGATTTTTCTTAAAAATTAATTCTTTCCATCTTACTCTCAATGTATCATTGCCAAAACTAGGAGCATAGGGAAATATCTGTTTTGCTTCTAAATTTATTAATTTTGCAATAGAATTAAGCCTCATAGGACTGTTGTCTTCTTCTAAAGCTATCCCAATAGTTGCATTTATCTTCTTTCCTTTAGCATCTGCTGCCTGAGCAAGAATCCCTTTTGCAGGAAAGAAAATAGCTTTGCCTTTCTCAGAAAGCATTTTGTATAAATGCTTATTATTCTCTTTAATTTGATTGTTTAACTTTTCAGCTTGTTCATTTATTTCCACGATAAAACCCCCTA
>JAHWIM010000005.1 GCA_019322535.1 Candidatus Woesearchaeota archaeon | reverse complement strand
ATTCCTATTCATTTATCAACACAGGCTTCTGTTTCAAATTCCAAAGCTGCAAAATTCTATAAAAAATTAGGAATTAAAAGAATAATTTTAGCAAGAGAATGCAACCTTAAACATATAAAAGAGATAAAGAAAAAAGTAAAAGGTTTAGAGATAGAAGTTTTTATTCACGGAGCAATGTGCGTAGCTGTCTCAGGAAGATGTTTTACATCACAATTTCTATTCAAAAAATCTGCAAACAGAGGAGAATGTTTACAGCCATGTAGAAGAGAATATGTCATAACAGACGAAGAAGGAAAAAAATTGAAAGTTGGAAATAATTATATTTTAAGTCCTAAAGATTTATGTACCTTACCATTTATAACCAAATTAATAACAGCAGGAATAGATGCATTTAAGATAGAGGGAAGGAATAGAAGTCCAGAATATGTAAAAACAGTTACTGAGGTTTATAGAGAAGCTATTGATAATAAAAACTTCAATAAATCTAAATTATTTGAGAAACTAAAAACAGTCTACAATAGAGATTTTTCTTCAGGTTTCTTCCTTGGTCTTCCAACAGCAAAAGATTTTACAGGCGTTTATGGAAGCAAAGCAACAGAAAAAAAACAATATATTGGTTTTGTTAAAAACTTCTATAAAAAACCAAACGTTGCAGAAATAAAACTAGAAGCAGGAAATCTTAAGATAGGAGATAAAATAATGATTCAAGGAAATAAGACAGGAGTTATTCAGGAAAAAATAAATTCAATGGAAATATTTCATAAAATAATTAAGATTGCAAAAAAAGGAAGCAGTGTTGGGATAAAGTTAGTTAATCAAGTGAGAGAAAACGATAAAGTGTATTTAATCTCTGCAAAATAGTAATTTTCTCGTCTAAAAAATAAAATTCAAAAACACAACATTTAAATACTTAAACTTTTTTATTGACGTAAACAGACGAATTCTCGTCTAAAAAACCAAAGGGGGTAAAACAAAAATGGCAATGAAATGTGAAAAAGTAGGAGTAAAAAAAGAAAAAGGATATCTATATTTTGTTGATAAGAAAGGAAACGTAGCAAGAGCAAAGATGGCTAGAGGCAAAAAGAAAGGCAAAGGAAAAATTCAAGTAGTAGCAAAAGTAGGAGTAAAAAAGAAACCAGGTTTCTTGTACTTTATTGACAAAAAAGGAGACATCTCTTGCGCTAAAATGGCAAGAGGCGGAAGAAAAAAGAAAAGGTAAACTTATTTCTATTTATTTTTTTATTTTTTTTTAATTAAACAGCACGACGTTTGATTCTTCTTGCAGATAATTTAACTATCTTTTTAGGTTGTTCTACTTTCATAGGAACAGGTCTTATTCTAACATCTAAATATAATCTAAAAGATTGTGAAGTAATATCTCTCATAACTGAATCATATTTTCTCTGAGATTTATTTAAAATTCCTAAAAATCTTTTCTTATTTACTTCATCAAAAATACCTACATCATTTTTTGTTCTCTTCAACAAATGATAAAGACGATTAAAAAGAACTTTAACATCTTTTTGTATCAAGACATTATCTCTAATCAATTTTCTGCTGTTTTCTGCTATACCCATACCCATTTTAGGATCAAGATTAGAAATTCTTAATGTAAGAGTTCCTGTTTCAATTGCATGCCTTTTTATTTTTCTTAATATGGGAACATTGCCCATAAAACTTATCTCTTCTATAGTATATTTACTAGTTATTCTTCTTTTCTGAGCTTTTGAAGCCTGCCACAAAGCCCTAAGTTCTGATTTAAGGTGATCTGCCTTTATTCTATTGATTCTATCAGCAAGATCTTTTAATGCAGTGGCAAATGCTCGTTTCTTTCCGAGTTTCCTGTATTTTCTTAAATAACTATCCAAAAATTTATTCAGTTTTTCTTCAAGGTCAAACAAAACAACTTGTGAATCCAAAGTTATATTACTAAGTGTTCCTATAGTTTCATCAAACCTTTTAGAAAGAGCAGTTATAGTATTTGAAATTAAGGCAATCAAAGATACCAAATATCTTCTTTTACTATTATATCCTTCCTCATATTTCTTTGCTTCGCCATGTTTTTCAGTTCCTGGCCCTGGCCCCCTAATTCCTCTTAACTCATTTAACTTACCTTTATAATCTTGAATTTGTTTTCTTAGCTGCCTTTCACTTCTTTTAAGCTCAAGAACATTTCTTATCAAACTTTTAGAATCAGAAATCATAGTTGCTGCAGATGTTTGTGCAGGTTTAATTCCTTTATATTTCTTAAATGGATGAGATATAAATTGTTCTATTATCTTTTTTAAAATACCCATTAATTTATCACCTTTTTTTTAAATATTTGATTACTAACTATATAAAATTTTCTCAAAAGAAACATTTAAATAAATCAGATCTAAACTTAAACATATGCAAAAAAGAGGTTTTAGACTAAATCTTCCTAAAAAGCAGTCTTTTATAGCACCTGCTTCTTTATTTAGAAGAATAATAGCTTATGTAATTGATTTTATAATAATTAGATTTACAATTCTTATCCCATTTAACGCTTTACTTAGGAAAATCATACCAGTTCAAGAACAAGGCTATAAAGCAGTTATAGGATATCTTCAAAACAACCCTAGTATCAACAGTTTATTAGTTGTAATTTCAATTGCAATGTCTATAATGATAGTATTATACTTTACAATTTTTGAATATAAAACCCAACAAACACCAGGTAAAATGATAATGAAACAATGGATTGTGCCAGAAAAAGAAAAAATAACAGCAATAAATTACCTAGTATCAAATCTCACTTTTATTTTAGTATTTCCGTTCATGATTCTTTGGATAATTGATTTAATCCATGCAATCTATTCTCCTAAAAATCAAAGATTTATGGAAAAAATATCAGGAATTTTAGTTTTACAAAAATATGAGGGAATATAAATGAAAAAAGAAATGCAAATTAAAAAAACAAGCTGGTTATATGTAATAAAAACACTGTTCATGCTCTTTATTTTAAGTTTATTAATTTTCTTCTCAATCTCATTATTTATTGAAGTAGAACCAATAGGCAATATTGCTGAAATACCAATTAAAGGAGTTATTACAGTAGAAGGAGGTTCTGGTTTTGGAGTTCAGGCAACGTCTTCTGAAGACACAGTAAAACTAATTGAGAAAGCTTCAGAAAATCCTTCAATAAAAGGAATTCTATTAAACATTAATTCACCAGGAGGATCTGCAGTTGCTTCAAAAGAAATAGCAGATGCAATTAAAAAAGTTAACAAAACAACAGTTGCAATAATAAGAGAAGTAGGAGCTTCAGGAGCTTACTGGATAGCTTCTGCAACTGATCAACTAATAGCTAATGAAATGTCAATAACAGGTTCAATAGGAGTACTCGGCTCATATTTGCAATTTAGCGGCATTTTAGAAAGATATAACATAACATATCAAAGATTAGTTGGAGGTCAATTCAAAGATATTGGTTCTCCATATAAAGATTTAACAAAAACAGAAAGAAATATCTTGCAAGAAAAAATAAATAAGATCCATGATGTTTTTATAAAGTCAGTCGCAGAAAATAGAAATATGTCATTTGAAAGAATGAAATTAATATCAACAGGAGAATTTTTCCTTGGCTCAGAAGCATTTGAACTTAATTTAATTGACCAAGTAGGAGATATTGAAACAGCAAAAGAATATCTAAAACAAGAATTAAATCTAACCACTATAACTTTGGCAGAATACAAGAAACCAACAGGCTTTGCAGGGCTATTTGGAAGCACATTCTCAGAACATTTTTTTTATATTGGTAAAGGCATAGGTTCAGAACTCTTTGAATTAAGAAAAAGTAATAAATTAGAAATAACCACTTGATTTATTGAATAAATCTTTCTAAATAAGCTAGGTTTACTAAAGACACTATTATTGCTATAATAAATATTATAAAAAAAGCAAATCCTAACCCTAGATTTCCCAATTTAGCTGTTTCAAAAACACTAAATCCAGTTATTCCTTCAGCACTATTAGCAATAGAGAATATTCCAATAGCGCTTGCAATTATTACAAAAATTGATAATGCAATAGATACTTCTTTATTATCCATTTTAACCTAATAAATTAATAGTATTTTATAAATTTAACTATTTTCTTGCAAAAAGGACTATTTCCCAAAACTTTATATACTACCCCTTCATCCCATAATAAGCGAGAGAAGAGAAAAAGCTGGTTTACAGTCATTTTCTCGGTTAATTAAAACCGTTTTGGGTGATAAAACATCAAAAAAAAGATTAAAACGCTTTTACCAACATTAAAAGAAAAAAAGCGCTATTTAGCTTTTGAAATAATATCAGAACAAGCAGTAAATGATTTTAAAGCAGTTTCTGATCAAATAATGTCAAAATCATTAGAATTCCTAGGTCAATTAGGAGTTGCAAAAGCAGGTATTCAAATACTGCCTGACTGTTGGAGCACTAAATTACAAAGAGGAGTGATTAGAGTTGGTTATAAAAATGTTGATGAGCTAAAATCAGCCTTAACATTTGTTCAAAAAATAAATAATAAAGAAGTTATACTTAAAAGTGTAGGTGTCTCAGGTATATTAAATAAAGCAAAAGAGAGATACCTAAGTTAGGAGGTGTAATTATGCAACCAATGCCGCATCAATTAATGGGATACGATAGGGCTATTACAATGTTTAGTCCAGAAGGTAGATTACTTCAAGTAGAATATGCTAAAAAAACAGTTAAACAAGGTTCAACTGCCATTGGAATGGTTTGTAAAGATGGTGTTTTATTAGTAGCAGATAAAAGACTAGTTGATGGGTTAGTTGTTCCAGAAGGAGTAGAAAAAGCATTCCAAATAGATGACCACATAGGCGCAACTGCATCAGGTATTTTATCAGATGCAAGAGTTTTAATTGAAAGATCACAGCTTAAAGCACAGCAACACAGAGTAACTTATGACAGTCCAATTGATGTTTTAAGCATAGTAAAAGATATCTGTGATTTAAAACAAATCTGCACTCAAAGCGCTGGTTTAAGACCTTTTGGAGTATCACTCTTACTTGCAGGCATAGATGAAGATGGTTCTCCTAAACTGTATCAAACAGACCCGACAGGAATATTCTTCCCTTACAAAGCAACTGCAATAGGAGAAGGAGATGCAGAAGTTGAAGAAATTCTACAGAAAAAATACAAACCAGAAATGAGTATAGAAGAAGGCCTAAAACTAGCTGTAACAGCTTTAGAAAAAGTTTTAGGAGAAAGTATAAGTGCTCAAAGACTTGATTGTGCTTATGTTAAAATAGAAGATAAAACATATAAAAAACTTTCAAAAGAACAAATACAAAAGATTCTTGAAGAAACTAAAAGAAAAAAATAAACTAAACGGTGAAAAAAATGAGTAAAATATTAGTAAAAGATAAAGACATAGCAGTTCCAGGAGAAAGCTTAGCAGAAGGAATGGACTATCTGCCAGGCAGAGGAACCTATCGTGATCAAGAAAAAATCAGAGCAGCAATGCTCGGCTTAGTTCAGACAGAAGGAAGGGCCATAAAGCTAATTCCTTTATCAGGAAAATACCTTCCTAAGAGAGGAGATACTATAATAGGCAAAGTTAAAGAAATTCTAATGAGTGGTTGGATGATGGATACGAATTCAGCTTATCATGCAATGTTAGGCATGAAAGATGCAACATCAGAATATATCCAAAAAGGAGCTGATCTAACACAATACTTTACTTTTGGAGATTATCTTGTATGTAAAATAACCAATGTTACATCACAGAAATTAGTAGATGTTACCCTTAGAGGCCCTGGCTTAAGAAAATTAATAGATGGCAGAATAATAACTGTAAATACCCACAAGGTTCCAAGAATCATTGGCAAAAAAGGAAGCATGGTTTCAATGATTAAGCAGGCAACTGACTGCAATATAATGGTTGGTCAGAATGGAATAATTTGGCTGCAAGGAAAAGAACCAGAAATGGAATTTTTAGCAACTGATGCAATAAAGAAAATAGAAGCAGAAGCGCATTTAAGTGGTTTAACAGACAAAATTAAAAAATTCTTAGAAAAAGCTACTGGAAAAACACTAAATGTAGCAACAGGTGAATAAAATGGCTTATACAAAGAGATTAGATAAAAGAAAGCTTGATGAAACAAGACCAATAGAAGCTAAAGTAGGTGTTATAAAAAGAGCAGATGGTTCAGCATTATTTAAAATAGGAAAAACAACAGCCTATGCTGCAGTTTATGGTCCTAGAAATATGTATCCAAGATTTTTACAAGATCCAGAAAAAGGAGTTCTAAGATGTCATTATAATATGATGCCTTTCTCAGGCTCTGGTGAAAGAGTCAGACCAGGGGGGTCTAGACGTTCAAAAGAAATCTCAATGGTTACAAAAAAAGCATTATTGCCTGTAGTTGATCTTTCAGATTATCCAAATGCAGTAGTTGATGTTTTCATTGAATTTCCACAAACAGATGCAGGAACAAGATGTGCAGGCATATGCGCAGCTGCAATGGCTTTAGCAGATGCAGGAATTAAAATGAAAGATCTGGTTTCTGCAATTGCAGTTGGTTCTGTAGATGGAACTATAATAGCAGATTTAAGTTATGATGAAGAATCATATGATGGTTCTGTTGCAGACATTCCAGTTGCAGTCCTTCCAAATACTGGAGAGATTTCACTTCTTCAAATGGATGGGGAACTAAAAAAAGATGAACTTAAGAATGCACTAGAACTTGCAAAAAAAGTTTGTGCTAATATTTATGAAGTACAGAAAAAAGCACTAAAAGATAAGTATGCAGTAAAAGGTGAGTAAAATGTATAATGAATTAAAAAAGCATATTCTTGAATTACTTCAAAAAGATATTCGTTTAGACAAAAGAAAATCAACAGAATACAGAAAACCAATAAAAGTAGAGTATGGAATATCAAACTCAGCAGAAGGCAGCGCAAAAGTAACAATAGGAGAGACAGTAGTAATGGCAGGTGTTAAACTTGCACTAGGAACACCATATCCTGATACACCAGAAGAAGGTTGTTTATCAGTTGGCGCTGAATTATTGCCTTTATCAAACCCAGAATTTGAGTTAGGACCACCAGGAATCCAGGCAATAGAAACAGCAAGGGTTGTTGATAGGGGAGTCAGAGAAAGCAAAGCATTAGATATGAAAAAACTTTGCATAGTTCCTGGAGAAAAAGTTTGGATGATTACAATAGACATCTGTCCTATAAACGAAGCAGGAAACTTGTTTGATGCAGCAGCATTATCAGCTTTAGCAGCGTTAAAAGATACAAAACTTCCAAAATTAGAAAAATTAGAAGAAACCTATGTTGTTAATTACAAAGAAAAAACAGATGAGCCGTTACCCTTCAATAAACTGCCTGTCTCAGTTACAGTGTTAAAGATAGGGGACAAGTTTATAGTAGACCCAATAACAGAAGAAGAAAAAGTATATGATGCACGGTTAACAGTGGCAACAACAGAAGATGATGAACTTTGTGCAATGCAAAAAGGTGGTGAAGAACCATTAACTGTTGAAGAAATTCAACAAATGACAGATATTGCAGTTGAGAAGACAAAAGAGCTTAGGAAAGCTTTATAAATATAAAGTTAATCCAAATTAAAAAATGGCCGAAGAAAACCAAGAAAAACAATTCAAATTCACAAAATACGAAAAAGCAAGAATGCTAGGGAGCAGAGCTTTGCAAATAGCAATGGGAGCACCATTTCTAGTAAAATTAGAAGATAAAGAACTTAAAGAAATTTCTTACAATCCAATTGAAATAGCAAAGCTAGAATTTGAAAAAGGAGTAATTCCAATAACCGTAAAAAGACCATTGCCAAAGAAATCAGCAGCTGAAGAATAAATTCTTTCTTTTTTCTTAATTTACAATGCAAAACAAAATAACTAAACAAAAACTAGAAAAATATTTCAAAGTAACAGAAACAGCTTTAAAACTAGCAGAAAAAAGCAAAAATAGAACTTCTTTAAAAAAAGAAAGAGAAGACATGCTAGATATGATCAAAAGATATATTTCTGATGCAAAACATTTCTATAAGAAACAAGATTTTATCAATGCATTTGCAGCATTAAACTACTCCCATGGTTGGTTAGATGCAGGAGCAAGATTAGGTATTTTTGATGTGCATGATAGCAAATATTTTACTGTTGATTAATTATTTCTTAACTTCAATTTTAGGATAATTGCCTGGTTTCATAAACACTTTATGAATTTTGACAACCATTCCTTTATCTTTCTTTTTGATATCTTCAGAAATTGTCTGTGCTGTTCCAATAGCAATTAATTCATTTTTTAAAGTCATTACAGCAACAGATTCTTCTTTCTTGATTCCAGATTCAAATTTAACAACACCTGGAATCTTTAAATCAGCACCGTGACATAAACTATTTACAGCACTATCCATTACCCAAATTTTAGCCAAATGACTAACAGCAGTCTCAATCGGCTGAATACAATATTTAACATATTTTTCATTGCCTTTATTTTTCCAAAACCAATAAGCATCAGCTAAATCCTGCAAAGTTACTAAGTTTTTCTTCTCATCAAAAGGACCAACTTTCGTTCTTCTCAATTCAGCCATATGAGCTCCAATGCCTAATCTTTTTCCAATATCAAAACAAAGCTTTCTTATGTAAGTTCCTGCTTCTGCTCCAACTCTAAATAAAACATCTTTTCCATTAATCTCCAATATTTCAAAATAGTAAATTTCTCTTTCTCGCTCAACTCTTTTAACAGCAGATTTTATTGGAGGTAATTGTTTTATTTTACCAACAAATTCCTTGCAGACTTTCTTAATTGTTTTCTCATTAATCTCTTTATGCAAATGCATTATTCCGATATACTCTTTGCCAGCTTTTAGCAAAGTCTGAACAATTCTTGTTGCCCTTCCAGTTGCAATAGGTAAAATACCAGTAACAGCTGGATCTAATGTTCCCGAATGACCTGATTTGTTTATTTTCAAAATTCTTTGAACATAATCACTAACCTGATGAGAAGTAGGGCCTTTTGGTTTATCTAAATTAATAATGCCATAATCTATTAATTCATCAACAGGCCTTTTTTCAGGTTTGCAGCCATATTCAGGATTACTTTTAGCCTGTTTTTTAGCAATAATTTCTCTTTTAATTTTTTCAAATGGAAGTTTTTGCATAGGTTTCTAGAATTAATGTTTATTTAATAAGGTTTTCTTTTTCTGAAAAAATTTATTATAAGTAAAGATATGCCAATCATCATAAACAGCAAAATACGTCTTATTACCATAACGCAAGGATCGCAAACCCCATCTAATGTGTAAGGGTCAGCTACTCTTTTAATCAATAAACTAACCAGAAGAACCCCCCCCATCATTATAGTTAATTTATACAATAGTATTATATTTTTCTTAATATCCAACCATAATTTAATTTTATTAATTATAGAGCTAAACCATCTTAACTTAATCCTATTAATAACAGAACCTGCAAAAACTATTAGAAAAGGAATAATTGGCAATCTAAATCTATTACCTATAAAAAATAAGGAGGTTCCTATCCAAAAAGTAAAGATTACACAGTATAATAAAAAGAAATCTCTCCATTTAGGCAAGGTTAAAATTATTCCAATAACTGCAATTAAACGCAACAACTTATATAAAGGATGTGAAACCTTGCTAATTATGAATGTATTAGTTAATTTTGGATGCCAATCTTTTTCCTGAAAAGTCCAAAATAATTTTATTTTATTTATTAAAAGTTCTTTAAATTTATTAGAATGCTGTTTTATAAATTCTAATCCTAATCTAAATCCCAACCTGTTTCTTTTTTCATAAGAAATATTTTTAAAAGGACCCATATCTCGAAAATTTAAATCATATTTTGGATATTTACCAGTAGCATTAATATTATTTCCAATCCAAAAATTTTGTCCTGAATACATATCAAATGCTATTATATCCCAATTATTGTAATTTCTTAAAATTTGAAGCGAAGACAAAGAAGCAACTATAACTACTATGATTAATAATGACCATATCTTTTCTTTTAAAGAACCACGGTTATATATTAAAAATACCAAAGGTATAAAAATACAAAATATAAGTGTAATTGACCTAGTTAAAACTGCAAATGCTAATAAAAATCCTGCTAAAACAGAATACTTAATTGAAAAATCCCTCTTTAGCAATAAGACTAAAAAATAAATACTCAAGCTTAAAAGAAAAATAAAAAGACTTTCAGACAGGATATACTCATTGTAAATTACCAATAAAGGATAAAAGACAAAAAACACAGCAGCAATAAGTCCTACTCTTTTATTAAATGATTCCTTTCCAATTAAATATATAATTATACTTGTAATAGAACTTAAAAATACTTGGATAATCTGTGCTGGAATAATCATCGAACCAAACAATATCTGCAAAGTTGATAGAAATAAAGGATAACCAGGCAACCTTAAACTGCACCCTTTAAATTCATTTTCACCTAACATATATTTTGCAGCTTTTATATATGTTTCATCATCCCCTATATTTGGTTCTATATCCACTCCCAAAACAAAACTCAATCTTAAAATAAAAGCAACCAGAAAAATAACAATTATGATTTTATTATCTTTTATATACTTTTTAATTTTCTTAAAAGATAGTTTTGGCATATAAAGACAAGAATTAGTTTCAATTTAAAAATCTTTATTTCTTTTCTTCAGACTTTTTAGTTTCTTCTTTTGGCTCTTCTTCTTTAGGTTTTTCTTTAACTTCTTCCTTTTTCTCACTTACTTTCTCTTTTTTAACTTCCTTCTTTTCTTCAACTTTCTTTTCTTTTCCCTTCTTCCCTTTCTCCTCTTTCTTTTCCTCTTTAGGAGCACCAACTATTTCAGCAAATACAATTCCTTTTTCATCCTTTTTTGCTTCGACTTTAACTTTATGCAAAGGATTTTTCATTCCTCTTCCCCAAATTGCTTCATTCAAATATTTGCCAATCTTAACATCCATTGCTTTCATATGTTTCATCAAGAATTCTCTTAATCCTCTAACAGCTTTTGCAGCCCTCTTATATTTAGGAGCTTTAAGCCACTCTCTTCTGAGTGGAACAGTATAAACTCTTTCAAGAACAATCTCTGCTTTTTTCTCTTCTTTTTTCTTTGCCATTCAAATCATGCCTTTGTCTTATTTCTTCTCCAGCTTCTTTTAACAGAAGTGTGCCTTCCTGGATGAACTCTTCTTCCTTTTCCATATTTTTTTGGAACAGTCCAAAAAGGAGCCCACCTACTTTGTCTATGTTTTTTTACTAATCGTTTCTTTTTAGCAGCAGGTTTATATCTTGCCATTATACTCTCCTTATATTAAATTCCTTTTTCTCAGGAGTTAATTTCATTAATATGTCTTTTAATTGATCATCATTTATTTGATTAATCTTTCCTTGTTGAATCGCTTGTCCTAAAACAACTAGTAATTGCACTGCTTTATCAGGATGTGCTGTTTTTAAATTTCCATATCTTTCTAAAGCATCTTTAGTAAATGCTTGTTTTACCAATGATTCTAATTGCTCGACTTGTTGCTGAATTTTTGTTTCTTCTTGAATCTGAGTTTGTTTAGCTTTTTGCAGCTCTTCAAGCTTTCTTCTCTTTATTTCTTCTAAAGCATCTCCTTCCATTTTATTTTCCTTCAGGTTTAGTTTCTTCTTTCTCTTCAATCTTTTTTTTACCAGCTTCTTTCACTTCTTCCTTGGATACAGCCGGTACAGGCTTCTCTTGAGAAACCTTATCTTTTGTTGTTGCTTCTGGTTTTGCTTCAACTTTGACTTCTTGTTTAACCGGTTTTTCTTTAGCTAGTGATTCAGCAACCTTATTTAAGAATAATTTACCTTCTTTTGTAATAATTCTTCCTTTATGTAATCCTTTTTCAGCAAACTTTGTAAAACCAGCCTTATCTAATTGCTGCAGAACTTTTCTTATAATACTTCCGCCTCCTTTTTTAAAAACAGGTGGCTGATGACCTCTTCTTTGTTTGCCCCCATATTTTGCCCTTAACTTACTGACACCTATAGGGCCTAGAATTTGTACTGTTCTTAAGACAGCAGCAGCTCTTTTATACCACCAATCTCTCTCAACAGGAGCTCTTTCTTTGTGAACTCCAGTCTTAACAAAACCAGCCCAAGCAGGTGGTTTTATAGAATCTATTTTCTTTAGTTCTTCAGCTGCTTTTTCTATTAAATCGTTTGGATAAACATCATGTATTCCCATTTAATCACCATTTATAAGGTCTCACCTTTCGGTGTGTATAACTTAGTATAAGGCAGGAACTACAACCCATTTATAAAGATTTTGATTTTAATAACACAATTAATTATTCTTTCTACATAAATAAAAAAAGGTAGAACTAAAAAGCCTAATTCTTGACATAATTAATAAACTATTAACAAAATTAAATAATCTTGATTTTAAATCCTTCTTTGGAGATATTGTATGGATATACCTCATTTTAATTAATGTAAAATTATTGCTTTTCAATATTTTTTTAATTTCACTATGGGAATATTCTTTAAAATGATACTTACTAGCCATTTTCAAGGGCATATTCAAAATTATATTGATTATATTTGTTAATCTATATTTATTAGGGGTTGAAATTAAAATATATCCTCTTTTTTTTAGAACTCTGTTTGCTTCTTTTAATAACTTTTTTGGATATTTTATATGTTCTATAATATTATTACAAACAACAATATCATATAGACCATTTCTATATGGCATAGAATAACAATTCCCTCTTTTAAATTCAACATTTGGAAATTTCGATTTTGCAAATTCAATAGCTTTTCTGCTTAGATCAATAGCATCGACATTAAAATATTTAGAAAATTCATTTGAATAATATCCCCTGCCACAAGCTATATCAAGTAATCTTTTACCTTTTACAGATTTGACTAGTTTTAAATTAATCTTTAATCTTTCCTTAAAAAAACGTGAGTTTGGATTTTCACCTAAGTAAGGATCTCCTTGTTCATACTCGTCTTGTTTGAATGCCATATACCTTACTAAAAGGAGGTGATTTATAAATTTTGATTTTCCGAAACGTATAAAAACAACTATGTATAACTATAATCCAACAAAATTTACAATATTTATTTACAATATTGAAAATAAATTAGAAAATGATAGAGGTAATGAAAAAACCGTATAAAAAAGAAAAAGTTGAGAAAATACTAAATCCAATTGTAAAGAAATGGTTTTTCTCTAGATTCAAACAGTTTTCACTCCCGCAATTATATGGGGTTATGGAAATCCATAGTAGAAATAATATTTTAGTTTCAGCTCCAACAGGGGCAACTAAAACCTTAACTGCGTTCTTGGCAATCCTAAATGAGTTAGTTGACTCAGCAGAAAAAGGAATCTTAGAAGACAAAATCTATGCAGTTTATATTTCTCCATTGAAAGCATTAAATAATGATATCCAAAAAAACCTTGTTGAACCATTAAAAGAAATAGAAGAAATAGCAGGAAAATCACTGGGAATAAGAGTTGCAGTAAGAACAGGAGATACAACACAATATGAAAAGACTAAGATGCTTAAAAATCCCCCTCATATTTTAATAACAACTCCTGAATCTTTAGCAATTGTTTTATCATCAATAAAATTTATAGAACATCTCCAAGATGTCCAATATTGTATTATAGATGAAATTCATGCGTTGGCAGACAGTAAAAGAGGCGTTCATCTATCATTATCAGTAGAAAGATTAGCAAGAATGGCTTCTCATATGTCAAGAATTGGTTTATCAGCAACAGTTGCTCCAATAGAAGAAATTGCTAAATTCTTAGTCGGTTTTAAAGATGGAAAACCCAACTCATGTAAAATAGTTGATGTTCAATTCATTAAAGAACTTGACCTAAAAGTTCTATCACCTTTAAAAGATATGATAAACACATCTCCTGATGAAATCCACAATGCGATGTATTCATTAATAGATAACTTAATACAAACACATAAAACAACATTAATCTTCACAAATACTAGAGCAGCCACAGAAAGAGTAGTTGATCACTTAAAAAATAAATTTCCAAAAAGTTATACTGAAAATGCTGAGAATTTAGAAAATTCTGGCAGCTCGAGCCAAGCTCGAGCCATTGCAGCACATCATGGTTCTTTAAGCAAAGAACACAGGTTAAATGTTGAAGAAAGATTAAGACAAGGAAAACTTAAATGTGTAGTATGTTCAACCAGTTTAGAACTAGGCATTGATATTGGTTATATTGATCTAGTTGTTCTCTTATCATCACCAAAATCAGTTGCAAGAGCATTACAAAGAATTGGACGTTCTGGCCATAAACTACATGAAAGCGCAAAAGGAAGGCTAATAGTTTTAGATAGAGATGACTTAGTAGAATGTGCAGTCTTATTAAAATCAGCAATTGAAAAAAAGATCGACAAACTACATATACCTACCAATTGTTTAGATGTTCTAGCCCAACAAATCATAGGTATTGTTTTAGAAGGAAAAATCTCAATAAATGATTTATTCAAATTAGTAAAACAAAGCTATTGTTACAAAGACTTATCAAAAAAAGATTTTACTCAGATAATTGATTACTTAGCTGGAAAATATATTTCTCTAGAAGATCGACATGTTTATGCAAAAATATGGTATGACGAAGAAACAGGGATGATTGGTAGAAAAGGTAAAATGACTAGAGTCATTTATATGACAAATATTGGAACAATTCCTGATGAATCTTTTATATTGGTAAAGATTGGAGAACAAACAATCGGAAAGTTAGATGAAGCCTTTGTTGAGAAGTTAAAACCAGGAGATGTTTTTGTTTTAGGAGGAGATACTTACACATTTAAATTTTCAAGAGGTATGGTTGTTCAGGTTCAAGCATCTGCACAACGACCTCCAACAGTTCCAAGATGGTTTTCTGAAATGTTGCCTTTAAGTTTTGACTTATCAAATAACATAGGAAGATTTAGAAAATTAATTAATGAAAAATTCTGCGCAGGGAAATCAAAAAAGGAAATTATTGACTTTGTTTTAGATTATCTTTATGTTGATAAGAATGCAGCAGAAGCAATTTACCAGTATTTCTTTGAACAATATAATTTTTCAGAAGTTCCTTCAAATACAAGGATAATTGTGGAACATACAAAAGATATAAGGGGAAGCGCTATTGTTTTCCATACTCTGTTTGGAAGGAGAGTTAATGATTGTTTAAGCAGAGCAGTTGCTTTTGCTATTTCAAGAACACAGCACAAAGACGTAGAAATTGGAATAAGTGATAATGGTTTTTATGTGAGATCTGATAAAAAATTTGATTTGATGGCAGCATTCAAAAGAATAAAATCAAAAGAACTAAGAAAAGTTATGGAATTTGCAATTGAACGTACTGAAGTTATGAAAAGAAGATTTAGGCATTGTGCTTCTCGTGCTTTGATGATACTTAGAAATTATAAAGGAAGGCGAAAAAGAGTTGGTAGACAACAAGTTGGTTCAATGATTCTTATGTCTGCCTTGAAAAGAATTGATCAAGATTTTTCAATATTGAAAGAAGCAAGAAGAGAAGTTTTAGAAGATTTGATGGATATTGAAAACACTGCAAAAATTATTAAAGGAATAGAGAATAAGAAAATTAAATTTGAAGAAATACAAACAAGCATGCCAAGCCCCTTTGCATTTAATTTAATTGTTCAGGGTTATACAGATATTTTGAAGATGGAAGATAGAATTGAATTCCTAAAAAGAATGCATCAGAATGTTTTGGCTAAAATTAGTCTGAAAAAATGAATCTTTTAAAAGAAATCAAAATAATTGACCTAGCATTGTATTTAACTAAGCATAAAACCCTTATTATAGCAGATTCTCATGTTGGATTTGAGGAATCTTTGAATAAGCAAGGAATTATGATTCCAAGATTTCATTTTAAAGACTTAATGCAAAGATTGGAGAAGATTTTTGATAAAGTAAAGCCAGAAACAATTATTATTAATGGAGATGTTAAGCATGAATTAGGAACTATCTCTAATCAAGAATGGAGACATACTTTAAGGTTAATAGATATTCTTTCTAAGAAATGTAAAAATTTAATTTTAATTAAAGGAAATCATGATAAATTTCTTGGACCAATTGTAAAAAAAAGAAACATTAATTTAGCAAACCAGGTAATTATAGATAATATATTAATAACTCATGGAGACAAATTAGTTAAAATCCCTAATAAGATCAAAACAATAATAATTGGTCATGAACACCCTGCAATTAGTTTAAGAGAAAAAACAAGAGTTGAAACTTTTAAATGCTATTTAGTTGGTAAATACAAAAATAAAACTTTAATTGTTCAGCCATCTTTTAATCTAGTAACAGAAGGAACAGACATTTCAAAAGAAAAATTACTTAGTCCTTTCTTAAAACAAGATTTAAAAAACTTTGAATGTTATATTGTAGCAGATAAAGTTTATAAGTTTGGAAAATTGAAGAATTTAAGATAATTACTTTCTATAAACTTTTCTAATAATGTCACTCTTAGTAATAATCCCTAAAACCTTGCTTTGTTCTACAATTAAAATCATAGGATAAAACTTTAGCAAGCTAGAAACAACAGATAATGTAGCATTTTTTGAGATAGTTGGAGGAGTATCCCTCATAATATCTTTTGCTTTAACTTCTTTTTTGCCAGACATAATAGCATCCAATACAGTTGATTCAGAAACAGAACCTAAAATTTTATCATTCTCAATAACAGGAAGCTGGCTTATCTCATATTTTTTCATCTTTTTAATAATCTCCTTAACATCACTTTCTTTAGTAACAGAAACAATCTTTTTTGTCATTATATCCTCAGCTTTCATTTCTTGTTTCTGAGTTAAATTATCCAAAGCATCAAAAATCTTCCTTGCATTAGTATAAGTTGGATCAAGCCTTCCTGCTTCAATTTTAGCAACTAAACTTTGAGAAACTCCTGCTTTTCTAGCTAATTCTGTCTGAGTTAAACCAAACTTCTTTCTTATATCTTTTATTTCTTTTAATTCGTACATATTATAGGAATAATTTAAACTCATTTATATTATTTTTGGAATATTAAAAAGGATGTTTTTTCAAATGTTCAATTAATCCTTTTGGCAGTAAAGGTTTTCCATTTATAATGACATATCTAAAAGGCAGTTGAATAGACTCTCCTTCTCCAATCTCTATCTCAATCTCATCCTTAAACTCAAAATCTTCTAATTTTTTCCCTTCGATTATTCCTTTTACAACATAAACAGCAGTATCTGTTGACATCTGTTCTTTCCCAATATTTCTTTTCTCAACATCCATCTTATCACTAAGCTCTGCTTTTGTTCTTTTTTTCATTGGATAATCTCCTAATATCCCTCCAAAAATCAAATAATCAAACTTTTCTTTATCTTGGTTAGACAATGTTTTTTCAGCAAAAGGATCAAGAATGCAAATTCTTTTGAAATTAAGTTCTTTTATGCTTTCTTTACGAACTTTTCCTAAACCTTCTAAATTATCTGCTCCATCTTTAACATTTGTAAAAATAAGATTATTCTTTCCAACAATCTCAGAAATATGTTTATACTCTAATAAACACCATTCATGCAATTCAGGTTCAAGATGTTCTATGATGTATTTCATTTAATCGTGGCCTAATTTTGCTTAAGAATAAATATTATTTTTTAGGCAACATTCTTCTTCCATATTTTCTTACATTCTTCACTCATTTTACCATTTTTAGGTATTGCTAAATAAGTATGCTTCTTTAGAATTTTTTCTTGTTCCTCTTTTGGAATATTAAATTGTTTAAATATTTCTTTCATAAAAAAATAAGAATAGTCCCATGGTCTTTTATTTGAAATATTCTCAGAGTGCTCTCTATATTTCACGAGTTTTTTAGGAACATAATCTGCTTTAAATTTAGTACACACTCTCAACCACATCTCATAATCTTGGTTAAAGGGATATGATTTAAATAATCCAATTTTGTCTAAAACTATTTTTCTGACTATTACAGTTGGTAATCTTATAAAACAATCATATAGTAGTTTATCAAAGACATATCCTCTGTAGCATTTATTATAATTTGTTTTATTAAATAGATTATTAGTCTTATCAAAACTAAACTTGCCACAATAAACCAGCCCCACACATTCATCTTCAAACAAAGGAACTTGCAGCTCCAATTTTTTTGGCAGCCAAAGATCATCAGAATCTAAAAAAGCAATTAATTCTCCTTTTGCATTTCTGATTCCAGTGTTTCTAGCTGGCCCTTGCCCT
>JAHWIM010000057.1 GCA_019322535.1 Candidatus Woesearchaeota archaeon | reverse complement strand
CAGCAAGTTTGAAAAGTATAGCTGCAAGGCATGCGGACATACAACAATGAAGTGTGCTGGAATAAATCAATAATTCTAAGATGACTAAGATTGCCTTTTTTGATTTAGAAGGAACTTTAGTTAAAGGGGAGACTGCCTGGATTAAAGTAAGAGATAAATTTGGAGTTCCTAAAGAAATTGATAAAGAATACCAAAAGCTCTATGATGAAGGTAAGATTGGTTTTGCTGAATGGAGAAGAAGGTTAGCAGAGATTTGGAGAGAAACTAAATTAAAATTAGAAGATTTTAAGGAAGTTTTAAAAGATTATGAGCTGGTTGAAGGAGCTAAGGAACTAATTGAAGGTTTGAAGAAAAAAGGATTTAAGATAGCAATTATCACAGGAGCAATAAGTATTTTTGCAGACATGGTTGGTGAGGAGTTAGGATCTGATTCTGTTTTTTCAGGACATGAATTTGTTTTTGATGAAGAAGGGTGTTTTAAAGATATAATTGATGTTAAATTTTATAGGAGAGGCGAAGGAAAGGTTAAAGTTATGGAAGATTTTGCTGCACTGTATGGGGCTGAGCTAAAGGATTGCATTTCTGTTGGCGGAGATGATATTAATGATTATTGGATGTTGAAAAATGTAGAAAGTTTTGCTGTAAAGCCGCATATTTCTCAAATAAAAGAAGTAGTTAATCATGAAGTTGATAAGCTAACTGATATTCTTAAATTTGTAAAATGAGAATTTATACTGCTAGCGGATTAAAAGGATTTATTATTTTAATTGGAATAATTTTGATATTTTTAGCTGTTTTATTTATTGTTTTGCAGATTTTTATATTTTTACTGCCAATTATTTTACTTATTGGGGTTTTAGGCTGGTTGTTTTCTTTATTTAGGAAAAAGAAAATAAAGAAAAAGAATTATATTGATATTAAGGCAAAAGTTAAATAATAAGAAAGATTAATGAAGTTTTTAAAGAAAAATGAGTAATGAAATAACAATCAATAAAAAAACATTGAAAAAAATAGGTTATATCTCAATAGCCCTTTTAATCATTTTATTAATATATTTTTTAGGTGGTGAAGATAAAGTGGTAGAAAATAGAACTGCTGTTTTTAATACAACAATGGGAACTTTTAAAATTGAATTATTTGAAGATACAATGCCTTTGACAACAAAAAACTTCATTGGATTAGTAGAAAAGGGAACTTATAATGGAGTTATTTTTCATAGAGTTATTGAAGGGTTTATGATTCAAGGAGGAGATCCAACTGGAACAGGAAGAGGAGATCCAAGTATTCCAACAATAAAAGATGAATTTACAGACAATAACAAAAATAATAAAGGAACAATTTCCATGGCAAATCGTGGCCCAGATACTGGAAGCAGCCAATTCTTTATTAATTTAGTTGATAATAATAATCTTGATCCAAAACATCCTGTTTTTGGAAAAGTTATAGAAGGAATGGACATAGTTGAAAAAATTGGTAAAGTTAAAACAGACGCAAAAGACAAACCAATTGAAGATATTGTTATAAACAAAATAACTTTAGAATGACGCTGATGTTGTTAATAAGATTTTTAAAAGATTAATAAATAGATAGGAGGCATAAAATGAAAAAGATATTATTATTTTTTATTGTTTTGATTGCAATTAGTAGTGTTGCAGCAGATCCTGTTCCACCCATAAATCCACTTAGTAATGTTGTAATAGATGGAGCTGTTTATGGAAATCATGTTGGGGCTCATCAGTACGAATATAAAGGACTTGAAACAACTGATACCCACATTATAGGAATATTTGAATTTTTTGAGCCTTTACCTAATGCAATTGCTGCTGGTGTTGCATGTGGAAAAACTAGATGTGATAATGCTGTAACTGCTTTTGGAGAAGGGGATGGCGAATACCAGTTAAGTGGTGATGAATTTTGGACTGCTGCAAGTGCAGATAAGCGTATTACAGATGATTGGTTTGGCTTTGATGTTGGTTTAGGTATAGATATTCCAGTTGGTATTTTCAAGATAAGGTATCCTGCAACTGTCATAGAAAAATATCAAAATGGTATAGTATTTCTTGCAACAGAAACAGGGAGACATGGAGGGATGTTTGATGAAGAAAAAATTACAGGTGTTAATGACAATCATGGTGATGTCAATGCAGATCCTCAGGATCCACCCCCTACAACACCTATACCTGAATTTTCAACAATTGGAATTATTGTAGCAGCAGTTATTATATTGTGTTTACTTGTTTTGTTTATTTATAGAAAAAAGAAATAATTTTTATTTATTTTTTGCTTTAAGATAATTCTAAATTAAACCAAGCAAAATTACAAATAATATTCCTAAAATAAATGAGAATATAGTAGTATGATTTGTTACTCTGCAACAAGAAGAAGGTATGAGCTCATCTCCTGAGATATAAATCATTAATCCAGCAGTTGCCCCAATAATTAAACCTACAATGTTTAAAGGAATATTCTGAAAAATATAATAAGCAAAAACAAAACCAACTAAAATAGGAATTGCTGTTGTTGATGACACTAAAAAAGATTTAACCCTATTCTTTGTTGTATAATAAAAAGGTGTTGAGGTGCATATTCCTTCTGGAATATTATGTATTGCAATAGCTAAAGCAATAGCTATGCTGATTCTAATATCTGATACTGCACCAATTGCTATTGCCATTCCTTCAGGAAAGTTATGTAAAAATATACCTAATAAAAGATAAATAGAAGTTTTTTTTAATTTACTTCCTTGCTCTTGCGCACAAAGTCCTGGATGAATATGAGGGATTAATTTATCAAGAGCAAACATAATCAATACACCTAATATAACCCCCATAACACAAGTAAGTATTGATGAAAGTTGAATACTCTCTGGAATAAGATTAAGAAATGAAATTGCTAACATTACTCCTGCTGCAAATGAAAGCATATTAAACATAAACTTTTCAGAAGGTTTTTTTATAACTCCAATCAATGAACCAATAATTGGGCCTAATACTGAAATTAATACTATTATAAAAATGGGATTCATATCTTTAAAGGAAGATTTAGGCTATAAAAACTTTTTGTTGAATCTTAAATATCTAAAATAGAATTAACTTTATCTTTTATTCTTGATGTAAATGAAGCAACTGTTTCTCCTTCTTCTTTTTCTAAAGAAAGAGTTTCCATTAATTGTTTTGTTAACTGTTCTTCTTGTTTTGCATCATAGCCAGCTACTTTTATCTGCTGTAGATGTTCTTTAATTAATTTGTTTTCAATTTCTTCTACTGATGATGCTTGCACTTTTATTTCTTCAAACTCTTCTGTTGTTAAAGCGTTTGTGTTTTTCATTACAAAATATGCTGATTTATCATAAAGTATTTGGAATATCTCTTTCCAATTTACATCAGAAGGTTTTCCAGAAGCTAATGTTCCTTTTACTCTAATTGTTATAATTGTATTATTGAATTCTTTGCCTTTTATTTCTTCTTTTATTTCTTCTTCAATTTGTTCAGGGCTTTTATGTTCTGCATCAATGTTTATTTTGAAAAGATTATGGATTTGGATTGGCTGGTATTCTATTTTTGTTTTGTTGTTTTCATCAACTTCAACAAAATAAAATCCACCTCTTTCTAAATCTTCAAGTTCTTTGAAATTGTTTGGAAATAAAGGTCCTGGAAATGTGATTAAACCATAGTCTTCTTCTTTTTTGTCAAAAATATAATGGACATGGCCTCCTGCATAGTAGTTGAATTTTTTTGGAAGCAATGAAAGCGGATGTGATTCAATATCTTTTAGTGCTTCTGGCTTGAATTCTGTTAATGCTGAATGGAATAAGAATATTTTATAACCTGTTTCTGATTCTAGATTTTCTTTATCTAATGCCTGATAATATTCTTTTTCTAAACTTCCTTTTTTTCCGAGTAGGCCGGTTATTTTTGCTCCTGTTTTTTTATCTACAGTAAAATTTAATTTTAGTTTGTTTTCTTGAACTTCTCCTTTTGCTACATTTGTGATAAGTCCTGCTTTTTCTAAAACATCTAGCATTGTTTTTCCTGAAGGAGAAAAATCATGTGAACCAGCGATTGTGTAAACAGGGATATTTATGTCTTTAAGTTGTTTAAGCTTAGTTGTTGTTTCTTTTAAAAGATCTATTGAAGGCAAAGATGTATTAAATAAATCTCCTGAAATTAGAATAAAATCTACTTTTTTATCTATGCAAGCATCAATTGCTTTAACAAATGCTTTTAGAGAAATATCTCTAAGCTTTGGATCACGCCAAGAACCAATATGGCAATCAGAGAGGTGTGCAAATAACATAATAAATGTAATTTTGGATTTTTTATAAATTTTGCTGAATTTAGTCAGCGTGAGAATGCAGTGAAGCATAAACTTCTTCTAACTCTTCTGGTGTATAATTACCTACTTTTTCAAATTGAATATTGCCTTGTTTTAGTTTTTTCAACTTGTCTTTTAAAGCTTTTAGTAATTGTGGGATAATTTCAGTATCTATGGTTTGGTCAGGAATTAGATTTTGTGCTATTGCTAAATAGTCAGTATCTTCATCAACATCTTTGTGAACAACAGGATGCCCTCTATCGTTGACCATTATAGGGCCGTGTAAATAGCTTTTAACAGCACCTTCTCCTCCATTTTTATAATGTGCTTCAATATAAAACTCTAGAACTCCATCTTTTCTTTCTTGAACAATGCTTAAACTAATATTACTCTTTCCTTCTAGTTTAGCCACTAATCCCATTTTAATATAGAAAATATTGAATATTTATAAATGTTTTGATTATTTTACTATTATATAGTGACTATTCATCGATCAGGTTCAGGTACTATCTTATTCCTGCCACTTTTCTTAGCTTTATAAAGTCTTTTATCTGCTGCCTCAATTATTTCTTCTTTAGTTATGCCATCATCATCCTTACCAGCACCGTAAACAGAAACTCCACCACTTATTGTAATACTTCTATCTTGAAGTTTGAAATCTGTTTCTTGAATAGTCCTTCTAATCCTTTCTGCTATCTCTATAGCAGTTTCAATCTCTGTTCTAGGCAGTACAACTACTATTTCCTCTCCCCCGTATTTGTAAACCCTATCATTAATTCTAACTGTTTCTTTTATTCTTCTTGAAACAAATCTAAGAACCCTATCTCCCTCTTGATGTCCAAAAATATCATTTACACTTTTAAAATGATCAATATCTAATAAAATAAGAGCAAATGTTTCTCCTTTTTCCCCTTTTCTTTCTTTTAAATGATTAATCTTGATCATAGTATCTAATAATTCATCAAAAGCCCCTCTTGTAAATAACTTTGTAACTTCATCAAGCAAAGTTTCGCTTTTTTGTTTTTTAATAATTTCTCTTGCCTTTATCCTGTAATTTTCTAACTTTAACAAAGCCCCTTCTTCAACTAATTCTTTATTTAACTCTATTATTTTTAGATATTCTAATATTTCATTAGAATCAGTCATAGTAAATAGATCTCTTTTAATATCATCAAGAGTTATTTTTCCCTTTTCTTTTAATTTTTTAAATTGTTCTGCCCCCCCTACTTCTTTAACTATAAGATCCATTAAAGGTTTATATACTTCAGATTTTTCTGTTCTTAAGATACTTTTAATTTGTTTATTCAACCCCTTCAAAAGATTTATTATATCCTCAAGCCCTTCTATTTCTCTTTTCTTCACTTTTTCAGCTGCATTATCAAGAATTTGAATTTCATACTTAATAGCAGACGCAAGCGCACTTTTCAAAGAATGAAGTCTATTCAGCATAAAGAAAATATGCTCATTTAATGTAATTCCTCTTTCCTCTTCTTCAATAGCTGTTTTTAATTTTAAAAGTGATCTTCTGATTTTTTTATAAGCTCTGCTTTTCTTCTTTTCCCTATTCTCTTTTCCCTCTTCTATTTTTTCTGCTTCTATTAACCCATTATATAACCTTACTGCAATATTTTCAACATCAATCAGGTCTTTTTTCTTAGCTCTTTCAATTCTAAACAATTCTTCTTCTTTGCTTTCTTCATTTAGAATCTTAAATTTAGGAGTTATCTCTTTTTTTATAGTTTTAATTGCCTCAATAGTTTCTTTTTCAATACTGACGTCTGGAAATTCTATAAACTCATTTAGTTTTTTAATTAATTTTAATATTAATCTTTCATGAGGATAAATAGCTTCTATCCTCTCTTCGAAAGTTTTTAAATATCTAATCTCAAATTCAGTAAGTTTTTCAAGTTCTTCTGTTTTAGTCATTATACTATTCCAGAGAAATCCTGTTTATAATATTTTTGTTTTTGTTGCTTGGCAATATCCTCAAATAAAGGGATTTTAATTGGAATTGCAAATTTTGTGAAATTGGAAGTGATGATTGCTTCTCCTTTGTCTAAAGAAGCAATGTTTCTATCATCCTCTGATAAATCTTGAGAAGCTGATTCAATTATTGCCTGTCTTTCTGGTTTCATCTCTATACCTAAAATTATTTTTGTGTTCATGTTTGCAAGTATTTGCCTTGGGATTAAGGAGGGCAGTTGAGTTATTGCAGTTAAACCAACTTTGAATTTTCTTCCTTCTCTTGCAATTGTTTCAAAGACATTGCTTCCTTTTTCAAGGATTTCTTTGCCTAATACTCTTGGAGCTTCTTCAAGAACTATTGAGATTACTGGTTTTTGATCAAGAAGCCCTGTTGTTCTAAACTGCTTATATTTTTCTAGGATTTCAGTTGCTATAAGGCTGCCAATTAGAAGTTCAACATTTCCTGAAAAAGAAGATGTATCAATTATAACAACTTTTGACTGCTCTAGTTCTTTGCAAATATCACTTATAGTTGATTCTCCTGCTTGAAGATCAAATATTCCTTTACAAAATAATTGATTTTGTTTGAAATCTAGATTTAGTAAATACATTAATCTTCTTTTTACAACTGCTAATGTGTCATCTCTGAAAACAGCTGACTGCAGTTTTCTTTCAATAATTATTGCTTCTATCCATTTGCTGCCAAAGTCTTTATAATATATATTTAGGGCTTGTTTTTGGGCATCTGAGAAATCAACTACTCCATTGAAATGCTGAGGTTTTATTTGATTAATATTGATTTTTAGAGTTTTTGTATTTGGTGGTGGAAATTTTGCAGTGTAATAGACTACTCTATCTGAGTTTTGATGATCTTTTAAACCAGTAGTTTTTCTGCCATAATATTCATCATGAGGGTCTAGGACAAGAATGCCTGCATAGTCATTGTTTAGAATATTCCATAGCATTACTTTTAGAAGAACTGATTTTCCTCTCCCAGTTGTTCCTGGAATTAGGATATGGTGGGCAAAAACCTCATCTCCTGGCAAAGAAATATCAAAATCCATTGTTTTAGAGCCTGAACGTAGTTTTCCAATAAATAAAGGATTTTCTGGCTGAGTTAAGAAATTTAGATCATCTTTTTGGAGTTCTCTAACAGATGAGAAGAATGCAGGCAATGTTTTACAGATTCTAAATCCAGAATTATCTGTTGCAAGCATTGGTTTTAGAAAAGCTAAGGTGTAATTTCTTAGTTTTGGGTCAAGGAACTCTAAATCATTGTCTTCTTCTAATTTTAGACCTGAGATCAATTCTAGATTTTGCTGGGAAATCTGCGAACCATACATTAATGAATATACTTGAAGAAGGATTTTCTGGTCTTTGGTATCTGCTATTAGAAGTTCTCCTAGCTCTAGATTTGAATCTGATTTTTGGCGAATAATTATTTTGCCGAACTCTCCAGAAATAACCTTTCCCTTTATCATTTAAAAGTAAGAATTTGAGATATTTATATAAATTTTATTGTGATGAGAAATTTATTTTCTAACTTCAATGACTTTTATGGCATTTCCAAAGCTGATATAGGTTATATTATCCCCTTGCTCTGCTTTATCTAGAAGTTCTTTTGAAATTTCAGCATTAAGGGTCTCAAAAGTAGCCATATCCATAATTTCTATCTTATTTTCCTTTTTAGAAACAACAGTAGCACATTTTCTTGCTAAATCTGCTTCTTCTAGTTGGTCATGCATAGATAATTGTTTTTCATAAGATTTAGCTGAAAAAATACCCTCTATTTCTAATTTTATTATTGGATTTGAGATATTGGGTAAAAATTCTATACTTTTGATTATACAAGGCTCATTCTCATGAATAACATAAGTACCTTCTTTGAGATTTTTGACATCAACCATTTGAGAAACACCTAATCTAGTTAAAATATTATTTTTGATTTATATAAATTTTACTTTTTATTTTAAAGTGAAAAATAAAGAAAAAAAGATTTTAAGCAGCTTTTTTGTATTTTGCTGCATCATCTTTTGATATAACTCTCCAACAATCATATCTTCCTGTAGGAGATCTAGAGACTGCAAAAAATCTTCCTTTTTTCTGTACAATCTTAAATTTGTCTGTTTTAAACTTCTTTTTTTGTGCTACGTCATAAAATTCAATTTCAGCCATTTTTTCACCCCTGAACTGATTTTACCCCTAAAAATAGGTAAATTTATACATAAAATATACACCGGAGTATATAAATATTCCTATTTTTTGTATTTTCTGAACATTAGTATAAGACCAATAATGATCAAAGTTATTGGAAGCAAAGGCAGATTTTCTGGAATCCACCCCATATCTTTACCAAGCCAGACTACGCCAACAAGAACCAAGATTAATCCAAGACCTGATACAGGTGGATGTTCTTTTGCCATTATATCACCTCATTGAAGATTGAAAAAACATGAATATGAAAGCAATGCTGATCATTACTATATAAACTACTTTATTCCATTTATATATTTTTCTTCCATCAAAAGGTGGAAAGGGAATTAGGTTGAATAAAGCTATCCAGGAGTTTATAATAAATCCGTATAGTGCTATTATTCTGAAATAAGGTAAATAGAAGAAAAGTATTAGGAAAACAGTTGCTACTAATAAGCTCATAAAAGGACCTGCTGCTGAGATTCTTCCATTTCTTATTCTATCAACATGTCCTGCAATCATTACTGCTCCTGGTGCTGCAAAGATAAAACCAACAAAACTCATAATTATTGCTAACCACAACATATTGTTATATGCTCTAAATTCAGCAAAACAGCTATATTTTTGTGCTACAAATTTATGACCTAGTTCATGTGCTATAAAGCCAACACCCACTGTAAGGGCTGCTATTAAAACTGTTTGTATGAAAAGAATCGAAAATAATCCACTACGCCTCATAACTATTGCAAAAGCTAAGGAAATTACAAACCATGCTTTAAACAAATCAAATATTTCTGGTTTTGAGAATCTTAATATATATTTCATGCTTCTAACTTGATTATTTCTTCTATTTCTTTCTTTGAGATAGCACATCCTCTTATTTTAAGTGCCCATAACGCAGCATCAAGCAGTCTTTTTTTTGGAGAATCAATTTCTTTAATTTGATACTCATCTAATAAGCCAAGCTTGTAAGCTATTGTTACTATTTCTGTTGATCTTATCACTTGTACATCTTCTAGTATTTTTTTAAAATCCTTTATATTATTCTTATGAGGTTTTATTTTTGAATGTAATCTCTTTTCCATTAGTTCTGTTAGTTTTGGGCTGTTTTCTAGAAATATTCTAACTGTTCTTTCATCTATTACAACTGCTGAAGCATCTAAAACTGCGTCTGCTGCTAAGACTTCTATTTCAGCTTCATGAACTATTTTTATCCATTTTCCATGAGATCTAAAAGAATGATTTGCAAGAAACAACAGTTTATCAGCCATTTCTTTAATCCTGTTTTGGTCTATTACTTTAATAATTCCTCTTTTAATATATTGGAAAACCTGCATTGCTTCAAGTTCAAAACGTTTTGTTTTTAATGGTTTATTTATCAATTCTTCTTTAACTGCTGGAGTTATATAGAATTCTCCTCCAAATTGTTCTTTTAAGGGTTCTAGAATCCATAATAAATTATTTGTTACAAGTGAGATTATAGAGCCTGTGTCATATATTATCTTTTTTGTCATTTTATATTAAATGCTTTTTTAGCATGATCTAGCCTTACTGAAACAGGTATTACTTCTTCTTCATACCTATCTATTATTTTGGTTTTGCCAACATAACTCATTAATTCCCATTGTGAAATATCTAAGAATTCTGCTGCTCTTCCTACAGAAAGACCTTGCTCATATAATTTTGCTCCTTTGATTATTTTTGCTTTGTCTAATACATCCTCTATGTATAACTGAAGACTTTTGTCCACCTTTCCAATATTTTTTAGCACTTTTTTTATTCTTACTTTATAATCATCTTGTTTGTTTTTTTCTAAAAAACTTCTTGCTCTATCAATATCTTTTATTATCTTGCTCTTTGTTTTTCCCCACCAATTAGGCATTTGTTCACTTCTTGCAATTATCTTTGAAAGAGAATAGATGATTATAGCAACTAATGTCAAATTTCTGCTTTGCAGAATAGAAACATCCTTAATTGTTTGATTAGAAAGCTCTTTTAATGTTGGCACATCCTCTTTTTTTATTGCAGGAATTGCTTTTCTTAAGTCAACAATTATATTTTGTCTAATTACTTCTTCCATTTTTTAATTTTTGTTTCATGGTTATAAAAAGTTTTTTATTTTAAGAAAGATTTAATAATATCAAAGTTTATTGGTTTTTGAATGGTTAAAAGAGGTTTAATATTATTAGTATGTACTATTTTATTAAGCATCTCTGTATTTGCACAAGATAATAGAACAAATGTTTTTTTGCCTTTAAAAGATGCTAATACAAACGAGAATATTTCTAATGTTGCAGTTTACATTAATCTTGATGGAACTGATCTTGATCAGTATGTTAATGATGCGATTCAACTTGAGTTAGGTGATGGACGATATAAAGCAACAATAAGAGTAGATGATTTGTCAACTCCTGGAAATGATTATTATAAAAAGACAGAGTTTACTGTTAAAAATAATCTAATCCAAACAATATTTCTATATCCTGTAGGAACTGTCAAAGGAATTGTAAAAGATAAACTAGATAATATTGTAGGGGATGCAGAGCTTAAATTTGAATGCACACCAAATCCTGAAATAACTTTTCCTTCACAGACAGATAAATTTGGAGGATTTTATGTTAATTTTGTTCCAGTAGGCAAATGTAAAATATTTGCGAGCTACAATGGAGGGATTGGCTTTAAAGAAATTGATATCGTGAAAGGGACTCTTCAAGATATTGAAATAAACTTAGATAAGAGCATAATAAGCAAAAGAAGCGATATCTTTCTTCAAATTGGAATAGCTCTGTTGATTATCATCGCTGTTCTTATTGCTTATTTTAGAAAAGAAGTAGAATCTTATATTTTTAAGAAAAAAGAAAAAGCAGAAATTAAAGAAGAAGTGAGCAAAAGAGCAAAAGATGTCATTGAAACACTAAATGAAAAAGAAAAAAAGATTGTTGATTATCTTTTAGAGCATGAACATAAAGGAGTTCAATCGTCTATAAGGCATGAAACAGGAATTCCTAGAACTTCTTTAGCAAGATGCCTAAAATCACTTCAAAACAAGAAAATTATTGAAGTTGAAAAGATTGGAAAAGCCATAAAAATAAAATTAACAGACTGGTTTATTGGAAAAGACTAAATGGGTATTAAATAGTTGTTTTTTCTTTAAATGGGCAAAAAATAAGGCTTATTTTGAATTTTGACCCACCTAACCTATAAATAATTGTTTGCTTTTCTATACTTCAAGAAAAAAGGGAAATATATTACTCTATAAAATCGGAGGAAAATTAAAATGAAAAAAATATTATTAAGTTTGATTATGGTTTTTTGCTTAAGCACAATATCTGCTTTAGCAACAGACACATGTGATCTAGAAGATTATTATGCAGAAGATGAGGAAATTATTTTTAATGGTGTTCTATTAGAGGTAAGAGATATTGATATAGCTGACAATCAAATTGATTTAAAACATCTTGATACTGGGGAGATGTATGTTATGAATATAGGCAGTGTTGCTAAAAGAGATGGAATCTCTATCAAACTTCTTGACATAGATAATTCAGGAATAGAACCAACAGCTTATCTATGCTTTAATGTAATTGAAGAGGAAAAATTTACACCTCCTTTCATAATAGCAGTTGATGATCAAGCACCTGCTGAGGATGTAATGACTGCAACACAATTAACATTTCAATTAGAAGATAAAGGATATGACATTCCAGTTGGTTCAGTAAAATTATTTAGTGAAGTTAATGCATACGTTGCAGAGCAAAAAGTTGTAACTGCAATATATCATGATGAAGCAGTAATAATTGTTGGATCATATTCTCCAGCAGAATATGTTATTTTTGCCATAGACATCCAAAACATACTTAATGGAAGAGGTTTAACAGTAAATACAATATTAGATACAGAATTAGAAAGCGCAGACTTGATTGATTTGTTTGTAACAGGACCATCATGCACAAGCCAAGGATATAAATGTACTAGTGCAGTTAGAGGTTGTGGACATTATGATCATGTAAGTTCTCTAGATTCAACCTGCGGTAGTACAGGAGTCATATGTTGTGAAGAAATACCTTATTGTGGTGATGGTGTATGTTTTACCCATAGTACTCCTGGTTATGGAGAAACACCACAAAGTTGTCCTCAGGATTGCGGGATTTCATGCACTGAATCAGATAATGGAAAGAACTATTATCAAAAAGGAAGTGCTTGTATGGGTGGACTCTGTAAAACAGATTATTGTTCAAATAGTAATTTAGTAGAATACTATCTTGAAGAAGAAGGAATTATCAGAGAAGGTTATTGTGATCCTTATACAGATATATTCTCAGTAACCTATAACTGCCCATCTGGATGCAGCAATGGAGCTTGTTTAGAAGAACCAAGTGTTCAATGCACTGATTCTGATGGTGGGAAGAATTATTATAAACAAGGTATCGTAGAAATAAATTTACCTGGACTTCATGGAACAAGTGAAGATTTTTGTGAGGGGAATGGAGACCTTATTGAATTTATGTGTCCATCTGACAAAAATTCTGGACAAGCTGATTTTGATTTTTATCACTGCCCTTATGGCTGCAAGAATGGAGCTTGTTTAGAAGCACCTGAAGAAGAAATAACTTGTACAGATTCTGATGGTGGAAAGAATTATTTTGTAAAAGGAGAGGTAACTGGTTATTCAAATCAGCCGCCAGAATTATTTACTTTTGTTGATTGTTGTGTTGATAGTGAAGATCCTACAGGAAAATGTGTGTCAATTGGAGACACTGTTGTGGAAAGATACTGTGAAGATGGTTACTGGAATTCTTTTGTTTATAAGGAATGTCCATATGGGTGCAAAAATGGAGCTTGCTTAGAAGAACCAGAAGATGATGACGAACCACTAGTATTAGTCAGAGAACAAGTTAAATGTTTATTTATGGGTGCAACAGAACAAGAAAAATGCTACTCAGCAGAACCTCATGAATTGTCTTGTAGAGGAACAACTTCTTGTAAAATTGATGTTGTTGGTAGAGAAGATAATAAAATAACCTGGAAAAGCAGTTGTGGTGGATATGCTTACACTAGAATGGATGGCATAGATGAATATATAAAATTTGACTGCTCAGATGACGAAGAAATTGAAGTTCCAACATGCACTGATGGAATATGGAATGATGGAGAAACAGGAGTTGATTGCGGTGGACCATGCCCTCCTTGCGTAGAGACAAGAGTAACATGTAAAAATGGATGTTTAAGTGACAGTACTTGTTTGCCATTTGGAACAAGAAGGGTGGATGATAATAAAAATCCAGTTTTCTGTAATTTAAATAGAGAATTTGATAGACAGAAACAAGATGGTCACATATGCCAGAATAGCTATGAATGTTTAAGCAACAGTTGTCATAACGGAGTATGTATCAGTCTTGAGAAGGAATTAAGAGAGACAAGAGGAATTTTAGAGAGCATATTTGAATGGTTAAGAAGTTTGTTTGGTTAAAACAACAGAATTCCACAGTGGAATTCTGAGCTTCAAAAATCATATGGTTTTTGAAAAATTAACAAACTTTTTATTTAACTTCTTTTTTCTTATTAAAATGCCTAAAATTTCTCACATCATTAATAAATTAAGGCGGTTGAATGATAAAGAAAAAGTTAGTTTAAACACTATTCAGGAATATATTAAAGATACTGAAAGAATAAAATTAATAAAGAGTTTACTTAAGGAAAGGAAGATTTCTATAGAATATAAAAAACTTGAACTTAACATTACTGATCATATTCATTATCCTGAAATTAAGGCAGAAACTGAGAATATTGATGTGAGTGATATTAATTCTGACATTAGAAAAGGAGCTGAAAAAAAACTATTTAAGGTTTTTTCTCATAAAGCATTTGAAGAATTACCAAAATATATTGCTACTAATATTAAAGGCATGGAAGATGCTAGAAAAGCAATTGCTTTACAGCTTTTTTCTGCTCAACCAATACATATTTTGCTTTTAGGAGATCCTGGAACAGGCAAAACAGACTTATTAAGGGCTGCTTCTGAGTTAAGTCCAATAGCTTCTTTTGGTTTAGGAAGCGGAACTAGTGGTGCTGGATTAGTTGTGACTGTTAGAGGTAATGAAATAATTAAAGGAATTTTGCCAAAAGCTGATAAAGGGCTTTGCTGTATTGATGAGCTAAACTTGATGAAAGAAGATAGCAGAGCAGGATTATATAATGCCATGGAAAAAGGGTTTGTAACTTATGATAAAGGAGGCCACCATTATAAATTTGATGCAAGGATTAAGGTTTTAGCTACTGCAAATCCTAGGGGAGATAGATTTAGAGGGAAAACAATAAGTGAATTAAAAAAAGAAATGCCTTTTGATCCTGCTTTACTTACTAGGTTTCATTTGATTTTTCTCGTAAGAAAACCTGATTTTAGAAGATTTAGAGAGATAGCAGATAAAATTGTCTCTGGAGAAAAAAAGAAAGTTAATGAAGCAGATAAGGAATTTATAAAGGATTATGTTGAATATACTAATAAAATAGAAAAAGTTGAGTTTCCTAAAGAGATGCACAAGGAAATAGTTGATTTTGTTGCACAAATTAAAAAATATGAAACTAAATACTTGATTGAAGTATCTCCTAGACTTGTTATTGGGATAATGAGGTTGTGCAAAGCACTTGCAAAGATGGAGCTAAGGGAAAAAGTAGAGAAAAAGGATATAAGCAGAATTAAAGATATTGTTAAAAACAGCTTAAAAATTGAATAAAAACACAAAATTTATATACAAATTTTGTTTGGGAGCTAATAAAGATAGAGTGTGTGACTAATGAGTTTTTGGAAGCGATTTTTAAACAAATTTCTGTTAAACTTCTTTGGTAAACAGAAGCATGTGAAATTAGGACTTTACGGCCCTCCTAACGCCGGTAAAACAACTTTAGCAAACAAGATTTGCAAAGACTGGCTTGGGGAAGAGATGGGTTCTGTTTCTAATATTGCTCATGAAACTAGAGAAATTCAGATTAAAGAACAAATTAGTATTAAAAATAAAAAAGGAAGAGAACTATCTTTTAATTTAGTTGATACCCCTGGAATTGCAACTAGAATTGATTATGAGGATTTTATAAAATCAGGTTTAAAAGAGAGTGAAGCTAAAAAAAGAGCAAAAGAGGCGACAAAAGGTGTTATTGACTCTATAAAATGGCTAGATGACATGAACGCAGTTACTATTGTTCTTGACGCTACTAAAGATCCTTATAGTCAAGTGAACATAACTATGGTAGGTAATTTAGCAGCTAGGGATATTCCAGTTTTGATCGTAGCAAATAAAATTGATTTGAAAAAAGCAGATTTGAAGAAAGTACAAGCAGCATTTCCTCAGTATGATGTCATAGGCATAAGCGCTAAATATGGAAAAAATGTCAACGACTTTTATGAGGAACTTTTTAATTTAACAAAAAAATAAGAGGTGTAAAATGCTTACATTACAATTTGTTCCTTACACAGAAATTGAGGATTTAGGTTCAGCTAGGAGAGTTAAGAAACTAATTGATATTGTAAAAGAGAATAAGATAGTTCTTTTAGAAGGCAGGCTTAAAAAAGAAGAAGAGACTGATTTGATAGCAATTGCTATGGAAGAGGTTGATAACAGGTTTAAAGGAATTGAATTAGCGATTCTTAATCCAGAGAAAAAAAGCCAAAATATATTCAGAAGTTTCAAAAGCAGTGTTGTAAATGTCTTATTGGGCAATAGAACTGGTTTGACAATAATCGGGCCTGCATCTATAGTAAAAGAGATCAAGAAGAATCCAGATAAGATTGAGTTATTCACAAAGGATATTAAGAAGAAGAGGTAATAATGCCACACCTATGCAGCCTTTTTGCTTCCGCAAAAACCCTGGGGAAAATCGGCGGATTAAAACTTCATTTTAATCCACCTGCTTGGAGGTATAATTAATGCCACACCAATGTGTACGATGCGGAACGTTTTATGGTGATGGAGCTAGTGAAATATTAAAAGGATGTGGTTGTGGTGGTAGACTATTTTTCTATGTTAAAAAGGAGAAGTTAAAAGAAGTTAAAGAAAAGACAGTTAATTTAACAAACAAGCAAAAAGAAGAGATTGAAAAAGACGTATTTGAGTTGGTTGGAAGTGAAGTTGATAAAAACCAACCAGTTGTTCTTGATTTTGAAGCTATAAGGGTTTTAAAACCAGGGCAATATGAGATTGATTTAGTGCATTTATTTAAAGACGAGCCTCTGGTATTTAAGTTAGACGAAGGAAAGTATATGATTGATTTGATTGCAACTATGAAAGCTATGTTGGCTAAGAAAAAGAAATAATTAACTGTCTAGAACTATCTTAGCTATATTTCTTGAATTGTTAACAATTTTCTTCAACAATTCTTTGTTTTTCAGTTTTTCAGCCTTTTCTAGTAAACTTTTTCTTTGGGCAATTAATTTATCTGCTAATTGTTTGTCTTTTTTGAAATATGATTTAATTGATTCTTTGTAATAATTTTCTGCTTCTTCAAATAATTTAATTTCTTGTTTTGATAGAATTAAATATTTTGCAGAATCTGCTATTGATTCAATGTTTTTTGCAAGCCACCATATTGAAAGTGCTTCAACATTATTTATTTTTGATGTTTCATTTGTTAAATTTGCCCTTATTAATCTTGATATCAGGAAAAAGAGTTTATCTACTTCAAAATCCATTAACTCTAATGCTTTTGACTGCGATTTGCCTTTTGTATCTGTTAACATTGATCTGGTTAGCATATCCATTCTCCTTATTGTGTTATTCAGAGAGAATTCTTGCAAATTAAGAAAATCTTTTGCAACTAATTTTTTATCTGTTTGTTCTATTATTTCTAAGGCAAGAAAGTTATCTAGGATCTTTCTTAATTCTTCTATATTTTTATTTATGTTTCCTATGAAAGTAAAGATATGATAATTGTTTATATAGGATGAAATAGTTTCTCTTCTTATTGTTCCAATGTCTTTATTGTCAATTGTTATTGTTATTTCTTTGTGTTTTACAGGTTGTTCTTTTTGTTCTGGTGAAATAATAATATTGTTATTTTCTTCTTTTATATACAAGAGATCTCCTTTTTTTAGTTTATTTTTTTGAATCCAGTCTTTAGGAAGAGAAATAGTATGGGAAGCTGTGCCTGATTTGACTAATTTTCTTATTTGCATGTTTGCTTATTTGTTTTGCTAAAATATATACAAAACGTGTTTAATATATTATATGTACATAAAGTATATATAAATGTTTCGACAAATAAAGTTTGATGAAAAATGATAACAGAAACACAACGAAAAGACACCCCAGTGATATTCAGAGATTGCTGCCCAGTCAGTTGGTAACCAGAACTTCCGATGACTGGGCTTCCCACATAGGTGATTAAAATGGAGACACCAGAACAAGAGATGTAACAAAACCAAGGTGATCAAAATGGACGAAGAATAAATAACGAATAGATTACAGTGAAGCAAAAGCAACCACAGCAACTATTTTTAATTTTTTTATACTCATCCCTCACCGGCCTGTTTTCCTCAGGCGCACCACCTCGCGATATTTCTTAAAAATGCGCCTGATGGAAAAAATATAAAAAAACAAAGAGAATTATCATAAGAATGAAGGATTCTATTTTTGATAGGGTTGACAAAGAACTTTGGCAAGAAGTGCAGGATAAATTTTCTAAAGAAATTAAACTTCCTGTTGTAACTATAGACTTAGAAGGCAATAAACTAGTGAGTTCTAATAAATTTCCATTTATTTGTGATTTATTTAAAAGTAAAAAAGTAAGTCTTTGCAAAAAAGAGTGGTTATTGCATTTGTATAAATCAAAGAATCAAGAAGGAATTTATTTTTTCCCCTGTAAAGGGGGTTTATTCAACATAATGTCTAATGTGAAATTGCTTGGAGAAGTTTCTGGAGCAATAATTGTTTGCGGAATTAGAAAAGATGATAATTTTAAGGATTATAGCCAAGTTTCGGTTCAACTTGGTGTAGAAAAAAGTGAATTGATTGACGCATTCAATGAAGTTAGAAAGTTAGATGATGAAGAAATAAGAAAAACAGCTGAGTTGTTGAATGTTTTTTCAAAAATAATACCTAGTATTGCCAAGAAAAGCTATGACTCTAATAGGAAAAATTATGAGCTTGATATTCTTCTTAAACTTTTGAGTATTGCTCATAACAAAAAGAGATTAGAAGGTGTTGTTAAATCTGTTATGGGTTGTTTGATTGACATTACAAAAGCTATTGATTGTTCTGTTTTGGTTAACAGTGATGAAGATGTTAAAAAATTTAGTTATAAGAATGAGACTCAAATAGGAATAGATAATGAAAAAAAATTAATGCACCAAAAAGCATGCAGTTTAATTAATGTAAATAAAGAACTTGGTTTGAATGTTAATAATGAGTATAATAATTTATTAGTTGTTCCGTTAACAAGCAAAGAAAAAGAACTTGGAACTGTTTTTTTATATGGTGTTAAAGAGTTGAAAGAAGAGGAATTAGGTTTTTATTCTGTTCTTGGGCAGGAGATATCTTTGGTTATCTTGAATGCAATTCAGTATGAAGAAATTGAAACTCTTGCAATTAAAGATAAATTAACTGGTATTTATAACAGAAGGTATTTTATGAAGGCTCTTGAGAAAGAAGTTACTGGAGGCAATCCAATCAGTTTAATGTTATTAGATATTGATGATTTTGGAAATTATAATAATAGTTATGGTCATCAACAAGGAGATTTTCTTTTGAAAGGGATTAGCAAGTTGTTGAAAGAGAATACAAGAGTTATAGATATTGTTGGAAGATATGGCGGAGAAGAATTTATTATTCTATTGCCAGATACAAAATCAACAGAAGCTGTTCAGGTTGCTGAAAGAATAAGAAGTGTTATTGAAAATCATACTTTTAATGAAAAAGTTACTGTTAGTATTGGATTGATTAGTTGCATGGACAAAAGAATGAGAGCAGAAGAATTGATTAGAGAAGCGGATAAAGCTCTTTATCAAGCAAAGAGTGCTGGCAAAAACAGGATAATTAAAAGAGTTATTATTGATAAGAATATGTCAAGGTATGATTTATGATTATTTTCTTGTAACTATTTCTATGACATCTCTATTATTCAAAACATGGTCTTTGCCTATTATTTGTTTTGTTCTTACACTTATTGCTTTTATGAAATTATCTCCTAAATCTGTATGGATATTATAGGCAAAATCTAATGCTGTTGAACCCTGCGGCAATAAGAAACAGTCTGGTAACACATTACCATCTTTATCTTCTAATTTATTCACTCCTCCTGGGAAAATTGCTATATATTTTAGAAGTTTAAATACAGCATCATCCAGAACTTGTTGAATACCAGTTGATCCAAATTTTTTTAGAACATTTTCTTTTACAAATTCAAGTGCTTTTTTCTGTTGATCATTTAGTTTGTCTGATTTTAGGAGTTCAAAATCTTTGTCTCCTGGTATATATTTTATTAGTTCATGTTTTGCAGCTTCTTTTAATGCTAATTCTGATTCTGCTGAGCAGGCTACCATTATATAATCTGGAAATTCATTTTGTAATCTTGCAAAATTTTCAGATGCTCCTGGAACATCAACTTTATTAGCTGCGATTATCATTGGTTTTGTTGTTCTTCTGAGTTCAGAAGCCATTTGTTTTAGATTATCCTGCGTCCATTCTATTGGTTTTTCTTTGTTAAGACCTAATTTTTTTATTACATCTTCAAGCATATTTTCAGTTATTCTTAAAAATGAAAGCTGTTTTGCAAGGGCCTGTTTTATGTCTGCATTTTCCTGCTGTACTTGTCTTGCAAATTTTTCCCATCCTTTTGTAATATTTCTAAAATACCACATATCTAGTTCAACTTCAAGAAATTTTACATCTTTTACAGGATCATAACTTAATGGTTCAACTGGTTCTCCTTTTTCATTGACAGAGCCAGAAACATCAATTACATGAACTAAAACATCTGCCTGGTTTAAATCATCTAAAAATTCATTTCCTCTCCCTAATCCTTTATGGGCCCCTGGAACTAAGCCAGCAACATCTAATAAGTCCACTGGAACAAACCTTACCCCATCAATACAATAACCAAACCTAGGATTACATTTTACATTAAAATCTTTATCTGCACATTCTACTTTAACATAACCTACCCCATGATTCGCTTTTATTGTTGTAAAGGGATAATTAGCTATTTCAGCTTCTGCCAAAGTAGCTGCTTTGAAAAATGTGCTTTTTCCACAACTCGGTTTTCCTACGATTCCAATTAACATTTTATGCTCTTAAAAGAAAGGCATTTAAAAACTTTATCTTTAAGCGAAAGGTTTATAAATTATAATTTCATAATTTTAGGCATGCCAGTAAAGAGGTTGAATAATGCAATTCAAGCAGCTTATTTTGCAGTCAAACCTAAAGATATCTTTAATTTAAAAGAATTCTATAAAGCGATGCGTGAATGGTTAAATGAATATGGTTGGGATAGTGTTGATGCTAACGGTAAGTTAGAAAGGGGCAAGGATCATTGGGAAACTTTGTATTTGGAGAGACAGAATTTAGAAGGCGATAGAGAGATGTGGTGGTACTGGAGATTACAAAAAATCCCTACTGATAACAGTTATTATAAGTTTCATTTGGATGTTGATTCTCATCCTTTATATATCTTAGATACAGAGGTTATGAGAAATGGCAAAAAATTCAAATGCCAAAAAGGAGAAGTAGAAGTTAAGGTTTGGGCTTATCTTGAGTTTGATTATCAAGGAGAATGGAGTAAACATCCAGTACTGAAGTTATTTAATAAAATATTTCCTAGGAGAATATTCAAGAGAGAGATGTATGAAGATCATAAAATGGAGCTTTATAGGGAAGTTCATATTTTCCAAGCTTTTATGAAAAGATGGTTTAAATTAAAAAGTTTCTTGCCGTTTGAAGAAATAACTCCTTTCTTTACTCCTTTTTCTTATCCTGAGTGGAAGAAGGAATAAAACACAACTTTGTTCTTAAAAAAACAGAACTTTTTTATATTGTTTTTAAATTCTTTGACGTATGCCCCTGTAGCATAGTAGCTATTGCGGCTGACTTGTAAAGTATTGCTTTAGAAATCAGCAGGTCGTGGGTGCAATTCCCATCAGGGGCTTCCAATCTCGGTTTCAAGTCCCCATGGCCATAAATTGGCCATGAGGTTTATAAAATTCTTTTCTCCACCAAAATTGGAAGTTGAAGTTCCTGAATGGATTAAGGTTATTGAAAGCGTATTGAAGAAAAGTAATATTTCTAAGGAGTAACATATTTTTTGTTTATAGGACTCAGAATTCATTGAATATAACTGCTCTATTATCCAAATTCTGCAGAATTCGT
>JAHWIM010000056.1 GCA_019322535.1 Candidatus Woesearchaeota archaeon | reverse complement strand
TAACTCAAGACAGAAGTTTTGACGGGCTAATAGATGAAGTAGCAATCTTTGACAGAGCCTTAACAGAATCTGAAATACAAGATATATATAACAATGGGGGACACTGTGACATACCAATTCCAACTCCAACTTGCACTGATTCTGATGGAGATGGATATGCTGTTGAAGTTGGAGAATGTGGCCTAGTGGACTGTGATGATAATAATGCTGCTGTTAATCCAGGAGCAACGGAAGTTTGTGATGGAATAGATAATAATTGTGATACTCAGATTGATGAAAACAATGGAGATTGTTTAGCACCAACACCTTATTGTGTAGCTGGAACCTGTGTTGAATGCTTAACCAATGCAGAATGTGATGATGGATTATATTGCAATGGAGCAGAAGTATGTTCAGTAGGAACATGCCAAGCAGGAACCCCGATAGTCTGTAATGACGGATTAGCTTGTACAACTGACAGCTGCAATGAAGAAACTGATGGGTGTGATTATACACCAATTGATCTAGATGAGGATAATTATAATATCTGTGAAGGACCAAATAAAGACTGCAATGATAATGATGTTAATATCAATCCAGGAGCAACAGAAGTTTGTGATAATGTCGACAACAACTGTAATGGCCAAATAGACGAAGGATTTGATGTTGATGACGATGGATATAAAACATGTCAAAATGACTGTGATGACACAAATGCAGACATAAATCCAGGAGCAACAGAAATTTGCGATGGTGTAGATAACAATTGTGACGATGCAGTAGATTATGTTATTGATTTAGGAGACCTAGATGATAGCTGTGGAATAGACTCTTGTGAAGGAACAGACACTTACTTCAATTATTATTGTGATGAAGGAGTAGGATGTGCAACAGAACAAGTTATACAAGATAATGATAATGATGGATTTAATGGTCTATGTACTGACTGTAATGATAATTATGACGCAATATACCCAGGAGCGCAAGAAGTATGCCCTGACGATGGAATAGACAACAACTGTGATGGACAAGCAACATTTGATTGTGATGCAGTATGTGATAAAGATGGAGACACTTGGTGGGATGATTCAATCTGGTATTGTGTAGGAGCAAATGATTGTGATGACACAAATGCAAATATAAACCCAGCTGCAGAAGAAATCTGTGATGGAATAGATAACAATTGTGATGATAACTATGGCAACTATGACAATGATCCAAATACAGGCATAGATAACAGAGATGAGGATAACGATGATGTAAATGATTGTACAACTGACAAATGCTTTAATACAATATTACCAGAAACAGCAGTTCCAAGCATGTACTTAAAACCCAATAATTATGCAGAAACAGATGGTGATAATATATTTGAGGTAAATATTGGAAGTAAAACAGCTCCAAATATTGTAGATAGCAGTTACTTACTAACATCTACATATGGGTGCAGTTGCGAGCAAATACTTGAATGTAAACCAGGAAAGAATAGTGGAGAATATAAATTTGGATGCACAGAAGGAACATTTGGTATCTGGATAACTCAAGATGATTGGGCTCAAGGGTGTCAAGGATTAACTAGTTGGGGAACATTAGTTGTTAAAGCAGGAGAAGCAAAATCAGCAACAGAAGACACAGATGGAGATGGAATCCCAGACACAGAAGACACAGATGATGATGGAGATGGAATCCCAGACACAGAAGATTCAGAACCAGAATCAAAACCAGATCCAGCAACTGGAAAACCAAAAGGAAAACCAGACTGGTGGTGCAATAATCATCCTGGTGAATGTTAAATAAATTTATTTTTTTCTTTTTTAATTTATTTCTCCCCAACCGGCTTTGTTGCGGATGATTGAATTTGTTTTATTTTTATATTCTTTATTTTTTCTGATTTGTTTTTCATAACCTTTTATTTTTATTCCCCTATATTTTGGGTGCCATTGATGGAAATAAATTGATTTATTTTTAATTAATTTGATATTTAATCCAAACATTTCAAATCTCTTAATTAAATCTTTATCTTCATAACCCCATAACTTATAAAATTCATCATATCCCCTAACTTTATAATAGAAGTAACGCAATGTTAAATTAATTCCATAAGCGCATTTTCTTTTGTATATATCCCTAGGTTTTGCTAAACGTTTAAATTTATTAAAATCTATTTTATTAATTTTTATTTTTGGTAAATCAAAACATTGAGATAAGATAACTTGAAAAGAATTCTTTTGAAGTTCTTTAATCGCTCTCTTTATATAATCTCTTTCAAAAATTATATCTTCATCAGAACATAAAATATATTTTGTTGTTGTTCTTTTAATGCCAATATTCATTGCGTGTGCTCTGCTCCACAAAGGTTTGTTATTTACTCTTATATAATTTGCATTATATTTTCCAATCATTTTTTTAAATTTTTGGATTAATTCTTTTTTAGTATCATAATCCACAATGATTATTTTTATTAAAGCTTGAGGATAATCTTGATTTCTGATACTTTTTAAAGAATTTATCATCCTAAAGGAATATCTATCTTTAACGCCAATAACAACAGTAATATCTTCTTTTTTAAATAAATTATTTAACCATAAATAAATAGAAAGATATTTGGGTCTATATCTCCAAGGAAGATTGCTTTTTTTATCTTCTTTTTTCATATTCTCTTAATCAAAAAACTAAATATTCCACCACCAGTTAAACTTATCAAAGTAACCAAAACACCAGCAATCAAAACACCAATTATTGAAGCAATTAAAAATCTTTTAAAATTAATGCCAAGCAGATAAGCTCCCAAAGCACCAGAATAAACACCACTTCCTGGCAGGGGAATACCGATAAATATGCTAACTCCAATTAATCCATATTTATCTACATAGCCTTGAATTCTTTTTTGAGTTTTTTCAACATATTTTTGATATAATCTATCAATAATTTTTATTTTAGTAAAAACAAAAACAATTTTATCCAACAATAAATAAACTATCGGTCCTAATATAATATTAGTAATTACACAAATTAAAAAAACACTAATCCAATTCAAATCAGTATTAAAAATACCATAAGGTATAGAAGCTCTTAGTTCTAGAAAAGGCAATAATGTTAGAGCAATAAGTATTAATATAGTATTTGTTGCCATATTACTTATCGATTTTCATTAAATTTATATATTTTTCTTAAAATAAAGAACAAAAATTAAATTAATTTCAAAGCTTCTTTAACACCTTTATTTTCAAAAATAATTTTCTTAATAGCTTTTGTCATTCCTAACGGTTTATTATGTTGCCAAACATTCCTTCCAACAGCCATCCCTACAGCCCCAGCTTCAAGAGCATCTTTTAAATGAGTCAAAAATTCTTTGTCATCTGCCTTATGCCCTCCTGCAATACTTACTTTAGCTTTTCCAGCACATTTTACAATCCATTTAAAACCTTCTTTGTCTCCATTATATTTCATTTTCAAAATATCTGCTCCTAGTTCTAAACCAACTCTTGCAGAATAAGCTAATAAATCAGTATTTAACTCATCTCCAACTGTTTTCCCTCTGGGATACATCCAAGCAATAACAGGAAGTCCATAATCATGCGCTTCTTCTTGAATTTTACCAAATTCCTTGAATATCTCAGGCTCATATTCACTTCCAACATAAATAGTATATCCAACAGCATCTGCGCCTAAATCAACAGCTTTCTTAACAGAACAGATTTGTCTAGCAATAGGTTCAACTTTGGGAATATTCATTTTACCATTTAATTTAACTATCAAAGGCACTTTTTTGCTGTAATGTTCATGATATTGTTCAGCAAGACCTTTTTGTAAAATAAGTCCTTTATACTTTCCTTTAATAGCTATTTTTATGATATAATCAGGATCAATGTTGTTTAAATTAAAATCAGAAGGCCCATGTTCTAATCCCTGATCACAAGCTAGAAGAAGAGTCTTTCCTTTGCTAAACAACTTATTTACCTTTATCTGTTTCACAAATTCACCTCTTTTTTATAAATTCTAGAAACAATACTATATAAAGTTTATTAAAAGAAATTAATAAAAAAAAGAAAAAAATAAATTATTTTATTTTGTCTCAGCAAGAACAAATACTGATTTAATTGCAACTACTATTGCTGCTGGTGCTACGAAGATAATAACATTACCTAACATTGCAGTTAATCCAGTCCAGATTGCTGACAAACTAAGAGCACTAGCTGAACTAGCTATAATCAATGCTACTGTAGCAACTAAGAATGGAGTAGTTTCTTTTGATGTTACGTTTAAAAAACCAACAATCACTCCTAGAATTACCATTATCCAAACAGCAACATCTCCTCTTAGCTGGGGCAAAAGTGCAACAACAACAGCTATAATCAATCCTGCTATAAAAGAATAATGTCCCATCTTAGTAAGATCTGCTTCTTTTTTAGCCATTTAATCACCTCTTTTTTATTCATAAAAAAGAGACCAGTAAAAACAAAGTTTTTACGCTGCCTCTTTTAATAAATAAGATTAATACAATAATTAGATTTCTAGTATTTAAATGTTTTGAATAAAAAAATATTTAAACTTAGGTCTAGCATATATATTTAATGAAAAAGAAGAGGAATAAAACACAGGATATTAAAAATAAATTTAAGAGTTACCTTAAGAATCCATATCCATTCATTTTAATTATAGTGATTATCTTTTTATCTTATTTTACCCTAGATAAGATTACTTATAATTCAATGATTTCTGATGAAGCTCTTTATGCTTGGAAAGCTCAGAAAATCTACGAAAATCCAAGCTATCTATTGACAAATGAAGCGTGGGAGGGACACCCTCCTTTAATTTCTTCTTTTGTTGCTATACTAGATATTTTCTTGCCATTTAAATTGATAATTATAGCTTTTCCTAAATTTTTATTTATTTTCAGTTTAATCATAATTTATCTTCTTGGAAAAAAAATAAAAAATGAATTTGTTGGGTTATTATCTGCTATCTTTTTAGCAATTAAACTCTCAAATGATTATTTTATAAATCGTTTATATCTAGATGTGTCTCTTATCATTTTTTTTATGTTAACTTTATACTATTTTTTTGATATTAAAAAAAAGCCTTTTTTATTTGGATTATTTCTAGTAGCTTTCTTATTAACAAAACGAGTTAGTATAGTAATACTTCCTTTTTTAGTAATTTTATTTTTATTTAAACGCTATAATCTTAATAAGAAAAAATTTGGAAGAAGTATACTTTTTTTAGTTTTAATCTTTTCAATAACTATCTTCATAATCCATTTTTATTGGAAGTCTGTTGAACTCAATTATTCTACTTTTTATTTAAGTTTTCTATTAGAACATATTAGATTAATATGTTTTTTATCACTTTTTTTTATTTTGGTTTTTATTAATATCAAAAATATGGTAAAGTATAAGGAAACATATTTTGTTTTGGTTAGTTGGGTAGTGATTATTGCTCCCTTACTTATTTTGTTTTATCCTTATGAAGAATATGATCTCAGACATCTTCTATTGATATTTCCCGGTATAATTCTATTTATTTCATTAACATTAAATGATGTAATCAGTTATTTTGAAAAGATAAACTTAAAGAAAATTTTAAAAAATATAGTCATTTTTTTGGTTTTCTTTTTATTTTTAGCATTTTTAATAAACTCTTCCAATCAATCAAATTGTTTCCCTCATTGGAATAATTTGTATCAAGACGTTTCTAAAGATATTCCAAGAAATTCCTCTATTTATATGAATACGCAAAGTTATAGACTATTACGATTTTATTCAAATAAAGCATATAACTATACACATACTGGTTATTCTTATTCTAAAAAATATGAAGATTATAAACCTAGTTATCTAATTATTCGGCAAAGATGGTTAAGCACCTATAGAACCGATCTTTTTTGGTTTTTAAATAATAATCGTTCTTTATCAGAAACAGGAATCTATCTTAAATCACTCAATTTCACTTTATTTAAAACCTATAAACAAAATTTTAGCAAAGAGTGTGTTCCTAATAATCGAACTATAAAAGTCAGAGAAGATTTTTTAAAAGAATTTAATGGTTCATATATTGATTATTATGATGACTACATAGAAAAAACAGAGATAATAATTTTAAGAAGAGATAAATAAAAAAATAAAAAAAATAAAAACCTTATTTCTCAGCAGCAAATCCATAAATTGCTCTTAAACATACTATCAAAGCTGCTGGTGCTACTACATAAATAACCATGTTTACTATTCCTTCGAGGATGCTTCCTAATGAAGGAACCAAGGTATTTACAGTAGACAAATTTGCTGTTCCAGCAACAAGCAGAGCAACTGATGCTATCAAGAAACCCTTTACTTCTTTTGCAGTAATGTTCACAAAACCTACAACCAATCCCAACACTACTAATAGTAGCATTAACCAAGGATTAGCTCCCCATTCTTGGGCAAGGCCTGCGCCAATACCAGTTATTACTGCAAGAACTACGCCGATTAAAAAAGCCCATTTTCCTACTTGGCTAGCCATATTTATAACCTCCTTTAATTTTTTTAGGAAGTTGAAATACTATTAAAACTCCCTAACTTTTCTTAGTTTTAGTAAATATATTTTATAAAAGTTAGTTACTATTTTAAAATGCTAAAAACTTATTTTGTCCAAAATAGCATGAGAATTCACCGAATTAAGGTATTTTTCAATTTCTTTCCAATTTTTACCTGCTTTTACTTTAAACAAATTAATTAAATATTCTTTTTCTTTATTACTAATTCTTGCAAACTCATCAGCAACTATTAATCCATAAGGATATCCAGGAAAAACAGCATCATTACAGTTGCTAATCAAACATCCCAAAACTTCATTAATTTTAAAAGCATTAACAATTTCAAATTCAAATATATACTTGCTATTTTTATTAAGTTTAACTGCAAATAAATTATCTTTAACTTTGAAATACCAAGGATAATTGATATCATTTCCAATAACTCCTAAATCACCAATCAAACAATCTCCATTTTTACTAAAAATTTGAGAACTTTTTGCTAAACCACAAACAAAAACGTCTTTCTCTTTTAATTTATTCAAATAATTATTTTCATTCTTATAACTTATTCTAAGATTTCCATCTAAAATTAAAATATCTCCTTTATTCAATTCATCACAAACAATTTTAGCAAAACTTAATTCAGCAAATCTTCTTCCAACTTCTCCAATCTTCGAAATCTCTGCTCTGTTAATGCCTTCTTTAATTGTTTCATCAAAAGAATCAAATACTAAATCGTTTTCATTAACTAATCTATCGCCCTTTATCTGAAAGATTTCAACTCCATAATTTATTTTATCCCCTTCAGATTTAGAATGTGCCAATAAAAAAAATTCATTTTTCAAGGATTTTATTTTTTTATTATTCTGAAAAATAACTCCAAAAACCCTAATCATCTGCAAAGAAAAATTATTTGCTTTTAATAACTCAGAATTTCCACCATCAACAAAAGCAATTTTTTTGTCAGAATCTATTTTATTAATTTTTATAAAATCATCTTTAGGAAGCTTTAAATTATTTTTATTACCAACTTTTTTATTCAAGGAACTTATCACTTCAGAAATAACTTCATCCATCTTAATCAAGAATTAAGATATAATTATAAATTTTTTCATTAAATCCAAAGGTTTTTATACATCTTTCCAATTCTGAAAAAATTATGTATGAATTAATCATTTGTGAAAAACCAGCAGCAGCAAAAAAAATAGCTGAAGCTCTCGCCGACAAAACACCAAAAAAAGAAACCTACATGAAGCAGGTTCCATATTACAAGCTAACTCATAAAGGAAAAGAAATAGTTGTTGCATGTGCTGTTGGCCATCTATACGGTCTGGCAGAAAAAAACAAAAAATGGATATATCCTGCATTTGACATTGAATGGAAACCAATTCACGAAACCCAGAAAACAGCTAAATTCTCAAAAAAATATCTTGATGCAATTAAAAAACTAGCAAAAGAAGCAAAAGAGTTCACAGTGGCAACAGATTATGATATTGAAGGTGAAACAATTGGCTTAAACATAATAAGATATACTTGCAAACAAAAAGATGCAGCAAGAATGAAATTCTCAACATTAACAAAGCCAGATTTAATAGAAGCCTATGAGAATAAATCAAAGACATTAGATTGGGGGCAGGCAAATGCAGGCGAAACAAGACATATGTTAGACTGGTTTTATGGTATAAACACATCAAGAGCATTAACAATTGCAATAAAAACAGCTGGTTTCTTTAAAATAATGTCAACTGGAAGAGTGCAAGGCCCAGCATTAAAACTAATTGTAGACAAAGAAAAAGAAATAAAGGCATTTAAGCCAGAACCTTATTGGCAGATTGAACTTTTAGGAGAAGCAGACAAAAAAGCAATTGATGCATGGCATGTTAAAGATAAATTCTGGGAAAAAGTAGAAGCAGAAAAAATCTACAAAAAAATAAAATCAGAAAAAAAAGCAACAATAAAATCTGTTAAGAAAAAACAATTTAATCAAGCTCCTCCAAATCCTTTTGATTTAACCTCTTTACAGATAGAAGCTTATAGAACATTAAGAATCTCTCCAAAAATAACTCTTTCAATTGCTCAAGATCTTTATACCTCAGGTTGTATCTCATATCCCAGAACATCTTCACAACAACTTCCTGCTAAAATTGGTTATAAAAAAATAATTACAGCTTTATCAAAAAATCCAAATTACAAAAACGAAACAAAAATTTTGCTAGGAAAAAAACAATTAAAACCAAATGAAGGCAAAAAAACAGATCCAGCTCATCCTGCTATTTATCCAACAGGAATTCAACCAAAAGACCTAAAAAAAGAACAAGAAAATATCTATGACTTAATTGCTAGAAGATTTCTTGCAACTTTCGGAGATCCAGCAGTAAGGCAGACAATGAATGTTAATATTGATTGTAAGGAAGAAACATTTGTTGCAAAAGGAACAACAACAGTAGAGCCTGGTTGGCATAAACTATATGGTCGGTTTGTCATGTTAAAAGAAGAAGAACTTCCTGATGTTAAAGAAAACCAAATTATTGATGTTAAAAAGATTATATTCCATTCGAAAGAAACACAGCCTCCAAAAAGATTTACAGAAGCATCTATAATTAAAGAACTAGAAAGAAAAAATCTAGGAACAAAAGCAACAAGAGCACAAATTGTTGACACACTTCATCAAAGACATTATGTTACTGGAAAACAAGTCCAAGCAACAGGTCTTGGAATTGCAACAATTGAAACATTAGAAAAACACAATCCAAAAATTATTGATGAAGCATTAACAAGACATTTTGAAGTAGAGATGGAGCAGATTCAAGAACAAAAGAAAAAACCCCAGGAAGTAATCGAAGAAGCAAAAGAAGTTTTAAAAAATATTTCAGACCAGTTCAAAAAAGAAGAAAAAGCAATTGGTCAAGAATTAGCAGGAGCACAAAAAGAAACAAGAGATGAACTTTCAACTCTAGGTCCTTGCCCTGTTTGCAAAAAAGGAGTATTACAAATAAGAAGAGGAAAATTCGGAATGTTCATAGCTTGCAATAAATATCCAGACTGCAAAACAACATTCTCTTTGCCTTCAAATGCATTAAGTAAGCCAGCAAAAGAAATCTGTGAACTATGCAATCATCCAAAAATCCTAGTAATAAAAAAGAAAAAACAGCCTCAAAAAATTTGCATCAACCCAAAATGCCCATCAAAACTAGAAGGATATTCAAAAGAACAATTAAAAGAAATGGAAGAAATTGAGTCAGGCAAAATAGAAAAAACATGCCCAAAATGCAAAAAAGGCAAGCTAAAAGTTAGAAAATCAGTTTACGGCTCTTTCATTGCTTGCGATCAATATCCAAAATGCAGATATGTTGAATCTACTGAACAGAAATCTTCTTAACTTTCTCTTTAACATATTTATCCTTAATCAATTCCTTAACAAACTCATCAGCTTCTCTAAATTCTCTTTTTATTTTTGCACAAATTCTTCCTTTCTCAACAAAAGTTTTCTTATACTTCTTCTTAAACTTTGCAACATGAAATTTGTTCTTAACAGGAGGCCCACACCATTTAACATATTCACTTAATTTCTTTTTATCAACAATAAACCAAAACAATGCTTTTTTCTTTTTATCCCACTTCCATCCTTTTTCATAAATCTTAAACTCATTTTGTTTTAATTTTGTCTCAATAAATTCTAAAACTTTCAACAACTTACTTCCAACAACATCTTCTTTTCC
>JAHWIM010000055.1 GCA_019322535.1 Candidatus Woesearchaeota archaeon | reverse complement strand
TAATGCAGAGAAATTGGATTGGAAGAAAAGAAGGATATGATCAATATTATCAAGTTAATGACAGTGATATAAAACTTGAAACTTTTACAACTCACAATCATACCTCTTTTGCTGAGATTTTTATTGCAATTGCTCCTGAACATCATATAGGATTAGAATTAGTAAAAGGAACAGAAAAAGAAAAAGGAGCATTAGAGTTTATAGAAAGAATAAAGAATAAAAAATCTAGAGGAGAGTTTAAGCCTGAAACTGCAAAAGAAGGTTATTTTACAGGAAAGTATGCAAAAGATCCTTGCAGTGGAAGAGATCTTCCAATATATATTGCTGATTTTGCATTAATAGAGTTTGGTACTGGTATAGTTAAGGCTTCATGTCATGATCAAAGAGATTTTGATTTTGCTAAAACGCATGATATACAACTTGTTGAAGTTTTATTCCCAAATAAATTAGTTGAAAAAAAGAAAAATTTCTATGATATTATTCATCCTGGTTTAGATGAAGATAAAATGAGAGACTACAAATATGATGGAGCTTATGATGATAAAGCAATTGGAACAGTTAAAGTTGATATAAAAGAAGATTTAGCAGAGGTTGAACTTAAAGTTGATAAGAAAACCCCTTATGCTGCGATGCAAGAAAGTGCAGTTCTAAGGCAATTAACTTATAATCTATTTTATAAAAGCAACATTAAAAGAATTGTTATTACAAATATGAAAGATTGTTCTATGCAATTGAATGATTTTGTTGAAATTGGTTTTATACCGAGTGAAAATGATCAATTTATATTAGAAAAAGGAAATGAAAAGATTCCTCTTAGTTATGATGGACAGGGCTATATGTTTAGATCAGACCAGTTTAATGGAATGTCTGTTCCAGAAGCTAAGCAAAAAATGGGAGAATGGATGGTTAAAAAGAAATATGCTAAAAAATCTGTTGCTTATAGTTTAAGAGATTGGCTTGTTTCTAGACAAAGATATTGGGGAACTCCTATTCCTGTAATTCATTGTAATAAATGCGGTGTTGTTCCTGTTCCTGAAAAAGATTTACCTGTTTTATTGCCAGAAGATGTTAAGTTTGGAAAAGGAAATCCTTTAGCTACTAATAAAAAGTTTGTTGATGTTGAATGTCCAAAATGTAAAGAAAAGGCAAAAAGAGAAACAGATACAATGGATACGTTTTTTGACAGTAGTTGGTATTTTTTAAGATATTGTGATAATAAAAATAAGAAAAAAGCTTTTGATACAAAAAAAGTTCAATATTGGATGCCTGTTGACCAATATATTGGTGGAGCAGAACATGCTTGTATGCATTTAATTTACGCAAGATTTTTTGTTAAAGCGTTGAGAGATTTAGGTTTATTAAAATTTGATGAGCCTTTTACTAAATTATTTAATCAAGGCATGCTGCATGGTGATGATGGTTATGTGATGAGCAAATCAAGAGGTAATGTTGTATTACCTGAGACTATTTCTAAAAAATATGGAATTGATACTGCAAGATTTTTTTTAGTTTCTATTGCATCTCCTGATAAAGATTTACAATGGAGTGACCAAGGTATTCAAGGAAGCGCGAGATTCATAAATAAAACCTGGAATTATTTTGATTCTGTTAAAATAGGAAAATCAAGCAGCAAAGTAGAGAGTAAATTAAACAAAGCAATTAAAGGAATTACAGAAGATATTGAAAATTTTAGATATAATCTTGCTATTATTAAGATAAGGGAGTTATTTGATTCTTTTGAACCAGAAGTAAACAAATACACTTTGGAAAAATTCTTGAAATTAATGCATCCTTTTTGTCCACATTTGACAGAAGAATTATGGGAGAAAATAGGTGGAAAAGGTTTTATTTCATTAGCTAAATGGCCTGAATATGATGAAAGCAAAATTGATTTAAAAGCAGAAGCAAATGAAGAGTTAGTACATCAAACTGTAAGTGATGTAGATTCTATAATTAAACTTGGTAAGGTTGAGAAACCAAAAGAGATTGTATTGTTTGTTTCTGAAAAATGGAAATATGGTTTCTTTAGTAAAATGAGAAAGGCATTAGAAGAAAGTCATGATATAAAGACAATTATGCCAAAAGTTGTTGGAAAAGAGCATGCAAAAGATATATCAAAGATGGTTCCTAAGTTAGTTAAAGATCCGTCAAAAGTTCCTTCTGTTATAACAGACCAAGATAATGAATATGCTGTTTTAATGAAATCAAGAGAATTTATAAGAGAAGAATTTAAAGTGGATAAGGTTGATGTTGTTAGAGCTGAGGATAGTGAAGAAGCTAAAGCTAAGCAAGCTATTCCTGGAAAACCAGCAATTTTGTTAAGATGAATAAAGAAATTAAGAAATTAATTAAAGATCCTTTTTTGAATTGGTTGTTAGTTATTGCTTATGCAACACTCATATTTATTTATTCTTCTATGACTTTTGTTGAATTACCTTCTACAGCAACCAAGCTTCCAGATTGGGTAATGCATTTTATTGAATATTTTTTCTTTGGAATATTACTTTTTAGAGCATTATTTGTTAGCGGATTTAAGAAAAAGACAGCATTATTTGCTGTTGTCTTAGCTTTTGCTTATGCTGTTAGTGATGAAGTACATCAATTATTTGTTGGTCAAAGATTTTTTTCTTTTAAGGATATAATTGTTGATACTATTGGTGCTGTTATTGCGCAGGTTGTTGGGTTGAAGAAGATTCTTCTGAAGTAGCTGCTTTTGTTTTCATGTATTCTTTAAACAATTTGTCTGCTTTTCCATCAAGTCCGTGCTCATTTCTTAAATGTATAGCTACTAATTCAGGATGCCATCCATCCCAAGTTTTATATTTATCTGCTATTTCAAAAGCACGCATATATTGTCTTCTATTACAAGCATCCTGGATTAACATTGAAACAGCATAGTTATAGACAGTATCATATGTGTCTTTTACAACTCTTCCTAAATCAGCAACTGCTTGCCAATTTTCTTCAGCGAACAGTTCTTTTTGTTTTTCTGCTTTTGTTTTCATTAATTTACCTCCTACTAACTTTTGTTTTTCAAGGCCCAGAAGTTAGTAGATTTGAAGGGCCTTATGCAATAATAATGATTATAATAATAGAGATTAAACTAATAAAAAAAGACAAACTAGCTGAATGAAATTCTTCTCTAAACTTGACTAGATCTTTTGCTTTCATGTTCTTGTCTTCTTTGTTCTCTTGTTAATTCTAGCTGGATTGCTTCTTCAAGCATATATCTTGCTCCATTTATAATGCTAAAAACAGCGCCAGGATATTCAATATGTTTAGTATGTTCTCCCTCTCTTCTCACATTATCTCTAGTTATTACACCAAAATTTCTTCTTATAATATCCATAACTGCTTTAGCAGAATAGCTTTTTCCAACATGTGGTTTCATCCCATTTAGTTCTTCAACTTTCTTTGCATCGATTCTAAACCCATCTTTATTTGGATCATACATAATTGCATATTGATCTTTAGTTATATCATCCAATCCTGTGTTTTGTGTTTCAGCATTCATATTCTCACCTTTATCTTTGCTGTTTCTAGAACTCTGACAAGAAGAAGTTTTTCCTGCAAAGCCCAGAAACAGTTGTTTGTGGCTTTACAGCACAATAATCACTAGCACTAAGACTACAGGAATAATATTCAATATTCTTTTTGTGCTAGTTAATTTCATTATACAAAACTATAAACAAAGTTATATTTAAAGTTTATGGTGTTTTGACACTAGCTAGCGGTTTAGATGCAAGCCAATGGTTTATTGCTTTTACATAAGCCATTACTGATGCTGTTGGTACGTCCTGATCTCTGGCTCTTCCAATGTAAACTGGTTTATCTAGATGCACATTTCTGTCCCATTCTCCATTGACAGTTCCATTTTGACTAAGCACAATTGTAACTTCTGCTTCAGCTGAATGTCTTTTTCCAACGTTTCTTACATCATAATCTACTAAGACAGGAATTGGTTTTAATGGAATAAGCGAGTCAACTGCAGTGCATAATGTATCAACTTCTCCTTCTTCAATAATCCATTCACTAGTTCTTTCAGAACCATTTATAGATAATTTTACTCTTCCGTTTCTTTGTTTGTAACTCATTTCTTTTAATCCAGAGTGATTTATGTATCTAACTTTCTCTTCAGGAGGGTAGACTTCATTCATTACAGCCCTTAGATCAATATCATCAAGCACTCTTCTTTCATCAGCTACGCCTGTGTAAACAGGCATTACTTTTTCTTCAACTTCTTCAATTGGAATATCATATCCTAATCTATCTAGCCTGTTCTTCACTCCTCTTTTGCCAGATCTAGCAGTTAATTGATTAGATTCTCCAGTCCACCCAACAATATCTTTGCTAAATATTTCATATACTCTTCTTCCTTTTTGCTGTCCTTTGATATTACCATCTTGATGAATTCCTGAACTATGTCTGAATGCATTTGGCCCTACTATTGCCTTATTTGGCTGGACATCCCATTCATTATGATAAGATACCATCCTACTTATTTCATTAAGCATTCTAGTATTTACATCTGTGTAAGCTTGCATATCTTCTCTGTGCGTCCATATTCCCATAACAACTTCTTCTAGAGCAGTATTTCCTGCTCTTTCACCAATTCCATTTACAGCACATTCTACTTGAGTTACTCCTGCTCTAATTGCTGCAAGACTGTTTGCTGTAGCCATTCCTAAATCATTATGACAATGTATGCTTACAATTTTTTCTTTAATGCATGGAACATGTTCCATCATATACTTTACTGCTTTTTCTGTTTGATGGGGCATTACTCGACCTTCTGTGTCAGGAAGATTTACTATATCTGCACCAGCAGCAATACAATTTCCATACAGACTTGTCAAAAATTTTAATGATTCTTGATCTTCATTTTTTAAAGCTTCTAAAACTGCAAAAATAAGATTTTGAGCTGAGAATTCAACTCTTCCTCTCTCTCCTACTAAACTTCTTGCTAATCTAACACCCTCTACAGATTCACGCATAATATTTTCAGGACTTTTTTCATAAGAATCTAATGCTTCTTTATTAACCATGTAAGTGAACACATGTAGAGTAGGTTTTTTACTATGTTGAATAGCTTCCCATGCAGGTTCTATGTCTTGTGGAACAGATCTAGCTAATCCTGTAATATAAGGACCTTCAACTTCTTTTGCTATTCTTGAAACAGCTTCAAAATCATCTGGAGAACTTTTTGGAAAGCCAGCTTCTATTGTATCAACTCCTATTTCAGCTAATTTGAGAGCCATTTCTATTTTGGAATCTTTATATTTAAATCCTTGAGTAGCTTGTTCACCATCTCTTAATGTAGTGTCAAAAATTTCTATTTTTCTCATTTTAACCTCCTGGCTACTACTTTGTTTTTTCTTTTCCAGACCCAGTATAGATATTAGGCTGGAAGTCTTACAATAACAGAAGTAATAGTCCTAGAGCTAACAAAACAATACTTAACTTTTTGTTTGTGTTAGCTTTCATAAAAAGAAAGAATTAGAAGATTATATTTAAAGCTTTTGAAAAAAGTAGGTAAGCACGCCCAAAAATTGATATAAACCAAATCTATTAGTTAACCTTGATTTCTTCTTGGTTCCGCTACCCTACAAGCATTAATACGAATAGTAAAGGCTGCTGCATTCCTGCCCTGACCTAGTTCCTATAGGTATCAATCCTATAGGACAGAACTTCATTGGCCAAACCAAGACTAATAAACTTGATTTATACCTCTCTCTGAGCTTCGACTCCATCATAAAGCCCGTTTATGGTTACAGCACAGGGCTAGTGTGCCAGTCTAGCTTACCCAGTGAGGAAGAATAAAAAGGTGTTTTTAAAAGTTTGGGTTTTTTCTGGTTTTACCAAAAAATTTATTAATCTCAATTATTTTTACTATTTTTGGGGGCTAAATGTATGAGTAGTTCAATTATATTTTTAGGTACAGGCGGAGATAGTGTAGTCACAGGTAAGCAATTAAGAGCTTCTGGTGGATTTATTTTAAAAGTTGGAGAACTTCAATTCCATGTTGATCCTGGACCAGGGGCTTTAGTAAGAGCACATGAGAATGGAATTAACTTAAGAGCAAATACTGCTGTTTTATCCAGCCATAATCATTTGAATCACGCTGCTGATTTAAATGCTGTTATTGATGCTATGACTTACGGCGGCTTAGATAAGAAAGGAATTCTTGTTGGAAATAAAACAACAATAGAGGGTTCACAAGCTGTAAAACCTTACTTGACTGATTTTCATAAGAATTTGATGGAAAAAGTGATTGTTTTAAGTAATGGAAAAAGAATTGCTATTGAGAATGTTGAAATAGAAGCTTTGCCTGCAAATCACAGTGATCCTGATACAGTTGGATTTAAATTTTACACACCTGAATTTATTCTTAGTTATAGTTCTGATACTACTTATTCAAGAGATTTAGTTAATAAGTATAAGGGAAGTGATATTTTATTATTGAATGTAGTTGGACCTCAAGGAGAAAAGATGAAAAATCACCTAAATTCAGATGATGCTATAAAGATTATTGATAAAGTTAATCCTAAGTTAGCTGTTATAACTCATTTTGGAATAAAGATGATTAAGGCAAATCCTTTGTATGAAGGAAGACACATACAAAGTGAAACAGGAATACAGGTTTTAGCTGCAAAAGATGGTATGAGAATAAGTCCTGTTTCTTATTCTGCTAAAAGCCCACAAAAAAGGATAGGTCAATTTGAAGTTGAGGAAAAAGAAGAAGAACAAAAAGAGAGTGCTGAGGAAACTTCTGAAAAACCTGATGAGGCTTCTGGTTCGGTCCGCGAAATAGAAGAAATACAAGAAGAGGTAGAAGAAAATAAAGAAGAATATCCTGAAGAACAAAAAGAATTAGATTTTTAGATGTAGAAACTAACAAGTTTTACTAAAATAAAACCAACAACACATCCAGCTGTTAAGAAAGGCATTGCTGGATAGAAATGTTCTTGCTTTCCTTTTGTTAATAAGAGTAATAGAGCTATTGCAGTGCATGCTGGTATTAGTAGTGTTATAAGAAAACCAATTAATTCTGGTTTTTGAAGCATTAATTCTTTCATAACAACTCCTGCAAAGATTAATGGAAATCCAATGTCTCCGCCACCTAAAACAGCTGTTCTTACTTTTATTTTTTTAATTTTTACAGGTGCTTTGACTTTCTGTGGTTTCTTTATTTTTCTATAAGGTATAAGTAATCCAGCAAATACTTTTGACTTTGCTTGGAATTTTGCTAAAGAGATCATATGCTTTGATTTCCAGACAGCGATTGCATCATATACTGAGATTGCTAGAAGCAGAACAAAGCCCCAATAAATATTAAGGATTGGAACAAAGACTGCTGCTAAGCCGCCATAAATAAAAATTTCTGTTAGATTATGAATTAGTATTGTGGGTCTTGCTATTTTGTATATTCCAAGAATTAATGCTAAACCTAAAGCAACTTGTTCAGGAATAAATGCTGTAAACGATACTGTAAGACAAAAAGAAACAGCTAAGAAAAACCATATTTTCCACCAAAGCACTTTTCCAAATTTTATTAGAGCAAAAACAAGAAGGGTTCCAACAAGTATTGCTGCTAAGATTGAAGTAAAGGCTGTACCTCCTTCAACTTCTGGTCTTGCGATATTATAGGGCAGAGAAATCCAAGTTACATATCCAGTTTCGCCAGTTGCTTTGTGATCAATATATTCATTAGTGATTGCAAGACCAATTATTTGAGCTAGTAGAAATACAACAACGAGAATAATTGTAATTTTTACTGTATGTTTCATTAAGTTTAAAAAAACAATAAAGCTTATATAAATTTTGTTATTAAGAAGGGATATGAAGATAGCTAATTCAGTTAAAATAAATGTTTTTGTTAAGGGAGAAGAAAATGAAGGAAAAATTAAGAATAGTTTGTTAGATTTTTTTCCTTTTGATTTAAAAAAAGAGAAAATTGAGATAAAACAAAGTACTGCTACTGGTTTTAATGAGAAAGAGATTAAGGTTTTTGAAGTTTTGTTGATAAAAGAAAGACATATTAATATGTTCTTGGAAAACCTTAAGAATAATTTATCTAAAGAAACAAAAGAACTTATTTTGAAACAAGCTGAATCAAGAACTGATGATGAATGCAATTTCTTTTTAAGATTTAGCAAGGATAAATTAATCAATGAAAAAGAATTATGGCTGACTGATCAAGGCAATTGTTTTCATATTAAGATTAATATTGCTGCTTTTCCTAAGAAAAAAGAAAATGCTTTAAGGATTATAAATTTATTTTTTAATTCTAGTATGCAGCCAATGATTTAAAAATATGAAGATTCCAATTAATGTTGGTATTGCCCATGTCAATGCCCAAGGACTTGCAATTGGTTTTCCCATCAATGCTGTTATTACAAAGAACACTATAACTCCTATAATTATGATGCTTAATCCTGTTGCAGTTTGATTATCAAGGAATTTTGTAATCTTTGTTTCTCTAGTTCCCATATAATAACCAATTCTCATCCTTCTGTCAAACAAGGCAGCAAGGAATATTACAATCATTATTCCTTCCCATATTCTATCTCTTATTGGGCTAGTAAATACTGTTGAGATAAAAAAACCAGCTGCAGAAGCGTATAATAAGAATGACCATTGTTTAAAAGCTACTAATGTTGGTTCTTGGAGAGGAATCCCCATCATCATTTTTACATTCCAAAATGCTATTGCTATGGTAGTTAACATCAAACCAGCAAATATTGCAAATATTACAAATGCAAAATTAGATGGATGTTCAAACATAATTCTTATGAAATGTGTTGTGGCAACTAGCAGCGATAGGCTTATGAATGTTATTACAGTAAATTGGTTTCCTTTTGGTTCTGCAATTTCAAATAATCTATAATTGATATACCATATTACTGAAATAAAAAGGAAAATCTTTCCAAATATCATTATTGGTTGCATTATTTCTTCTACTGAAACAAATTCACCTAATTCTAAAAGTGGAGTTGCTGCAAGGACGATTACTAAACCATAAATTAATAAGGAAAACAGACCAATTCTTTCTGTCTTATGTTGAGTTTTTTCTGGAGGAAGATTTACTAATTCTGGAGGCAAAGAGGTTTTCTTTTTTGGGTTTATATAAGTTTCAAAATCATATCTGTTGAAGTATATGAAAATTAATATTAATCCAAAAGGTCTTAACACAGGAGGTAAAATCAATGCTGCAAGGTAAAAGAGTGCTTCTATGAACATATGTCTTGCTGATACAGCTGCCCATTTTTTTTCATTTTCTCCTCCAGCAACAATCTTTTTCGAGAACACAAAATAGAGGACAGCTATTGAAAATACTGCCAAAGACATAGTAATTGTAGCTAGAAAACTTCCTAAAGCTGCATCAACTTGCCATATTCTTATAAATTGAGTAAATGTGATAACTGTAAAGCCTATAAATAGAGTGATTAAAGTAGTTAAAAAAGAAGTATGATCAAATCTATTCATCAAGACCATATGTCTGTACCAAAACAGGATCAAGAAAAAGAATATTAACAGAAATTGAGCTAAGCCAAGAAATGATTCCCATGAAAAGTCACTAATATGCTCTAGTGGTTTAGCAGACATTGCTAATGCTAATGCAAATATTAAATCAAAGAAAAGTTCTAGCCATGAAACTTTTTTTCTGTAGACATCAGGCCTTGCAGCCATCTTTGATGGGTCTATTGAAACCATTCTGACATAAACTCACATTTTGACCTATTTAAACTTTTCTAATATGGTTTTTTATTTTAAAGTGAAGAATTTGTTCCAAAACATTTTTAAAGTAGGAAAAGGTAATCTAAAATATGAAAAAGGAATTTGTAGTTACGCCCTGGGAAGTTACAGGAGATGTAGATTATAAAAGATTAGTTAGGGAATTTGGTATTAAGGAAATTGATGATTCTTTGTTAAAAAGGATCAAAAAAGTAGCAGGAGAGTTGCATCCTTTTTTAAGAAGAAAGATATTCTTTGCTCATAGGGATATGAATTGGATAATGGACGAGTATGAAAAAGGAAATAAATTCTTTCTTTATACAGGAAGAGCTCCATCAGGACATACTCATTTAGGTCATTTAGTTCCTTGGATATTCACAAAATGGTTGCAGGATAAATTTAATGTTGAATTGTGGTTTCAATTTCCTGATGAAGAAAAATTTCTTTTTAAAGAAAAATTGACCTTAGAAGATACAGAAAAATACACTTATGAAAATATGCTTGATATTATTGCATTGGGTTTTGACCCGAAGAAAACTAAGTTTTTAGTTGATACGAAGAATGCAGGTTTAATGTATAAGGAAGCTTTGAAAGTTGCAAAGAAAATAACTTTTTCAAATGTGAAAGCTGCTTTTGGTATGACTAATGATGTAAATATTGGCAGCATTTTTTATACAGCAATGCAGGCTGTTCCAGCTTTTTTGCCTTCTGTTATTGCTAAGAAGAATATTCCTTGTTTGATCCCACACGCAGTTGATCAAGACCCTCATTTTAGATTGTCAAGAGATGTTGTTGGGAAATTAGGTTATTATAAACCTGCTTCAATACAGTGTAGGTTCTTACCTGCTCTACGAGGAGCTTCTGGAAAGATGTCGGCTTCTGTAGAGGAAACTGCTGTATATACAATAGACGACCCTGAAACTGTTAAGAAAAAAATAAATAAGTATGCATTTTCAGGAGGCAGAGCTACTGTTGAAGAACATAAGAAATTAGGAGGACAACCTGAGATTGATGTTTCGTATCAGTGGTTGAACTTTTTTGAGGATGATGATAAAAAATTAGAAAAAATATATAAGGATTATAAATCTGGAAGATTATTAACTGGAGAATTAAAGGCAATTTTAATAAATAAAATAAATGTGATGTTGAAAAAGCATCAGGTTGCAAGAGAAAAAGCGAAATCACAAATAGATAAATTCCTTATAAAATAAATAAGAGGTGAATATTATGGCAAAAAAGTTTAAAGTTGCTCCTTTGTCTGGGTCTTTTATGGTGACAGCTATAGTTGGTTTATTGATAAGTATAGTCTTTGTTTACCAACTATCACCTACTTGGGGAGTAGCATTTGCAATATTTTTTGTAATAATGCTAGTTGCTGCTTTGATATCAATGACAAAGGCTCCTGTGCCTGAATCAGAATTTAAGAAATAAAATTATAATTTTTTAAATAAGGTATCTAGAACCTCTTTTGGCCACTTTTCTTTTTCTAATCTTGTTTTTATTTCTTCTTTTTTATAACCAGCAGAAATTAATCTTTTTACAGGTTTTTCTAGCACATTATAATATTTTTGCATTTCTAGAGATAGTTTGATTGGTTTTTTCTCAGGCTTAAGAAGTTCTTTAATTTTTGGAGGTTTGCTTGTTGGCATTTTAACTCCTTTAATTTCTTGAACTGGTCTTTGTTTTCTGTACATGTTAATTTTATGGGCTGAAATTATTAAGAGAATCATTATTGCGACTATGATAACAGCTGATCCAGCAATGATTATGTAATATGCTCTTTGCATTGCAGGCCTTAGGCTTTTAATATCAATAAATGGTTTTTTTATAGCATATACTATTTTCTGCCATGATGTTACTGTAGGTTCACAATCTGGATCTGCTTGAGAAGGACAATCTGGATCACAGATATTATCTGAGATACTATCACAATAATTATCTTTTTGGCCTGAAAAACAATCTTGAGGACAGTTTTGATAATTTTCTTTATTTTCACAAATTCCATTTCCTTTACAAACTCCAAGATATCTAACTTCTACTTGAGCTAATGTTATATTAACTAGGAAAATTGCAATTATTAAGTAGATTATTGTTTTCATTCTTTGTACTCTCCACAAATTCTTTCTGGCAAGGAATTCCCAATACAAATTACATATTTATTTTCAAAAACACTTTCTGTATCAAATTCAGTTCCTTGAATTACCAATGGGGCATTTAGTGAAGATGCAAGTTTAGCTGCTTGTTGGATTAATGAGGGATTATTTTCTACATAGATTATCCCAAAAATTTTTGACCAGAATGAGAAGTAATCACCAGGATTAATTACCTCTATGACTAAGTCTAAATTGGATTTTTTCAACTCTGTTATCAAATCTTCAATCAGTATATCATCAAATGCAGTAGCTTTAGTAATTTCTATTAAATTTTCAGAAATTTCATTTGCATTATCTCCATCATAGATTAAAAGAGGATATGAATAATCTATGTCATTTTCAGTCCATTTAACTAATGGTTGTAATTCCTTGATTAAATTTGAATTAATATTTGAAACTAGGAATGCGTGGTTATTAGAATATTTTGAATGGTCTTTTATGTTTGCTAGACAGACTCCATCATCACATCCAAACAGACAATCAACTTCTTTGAATCTTAACCAATTACCATCACAATAAGCTTCGCTAAGCTTTTTGTTATCTATACAATGATCATAATAGATTGAGTAAGGCTCATCTGAAGGAATTGCTTGTGTTGGATCTTCTCCTGTTCCAATTATCACAGGAGAATCTAGGTTTTTAACTGTTCCTATGGCTCCTCCTTTAGTGTAATAGTTAATCATATCATCAGAATCTGTACACTCTTGTTCTTCAAGTTCTGGGATAATTCCTATTCTTTTTCTTGCGTCTTCATCTTCTTCAGGTTCTTCTTCCTCTTCCTCCTCTTCTTCATCAATTTCTTCCTCTTCTTCCCTAATCTCAAATTCTACCCAATCAGATATTGTTTCTTCTTCGTAAACATATTCTTCTTCAAATATAAATTCTGCATGAACTCTAAATTTTCCAATTTCATCTGTGCTAAAATTCCCATTATCTTCCCAAATGTCAGCTAGAGAGGCAGTTGTGTTTTTTTGAATTGTTAAAGGAGAATTTTTTACGATATCAATAAAATCAACCCACCACACATCATCTACTAGCTTTTGAACTTTCATATTGAGGCTGCCTGATATACTATGAGATCTTGTATTATTTATGATTGATTTTATCTTATCAAGAGTTACTGTTTCGTTTTGATCATAAATCTTTTTTTCAGAAGATACTTGGATTTCTACTTCTGTTTTTTTAGCTTTTCCTCCGCCTCCTCCTGTATTATAACATCCAGATAAATTAAACTTGCAGGAAGCATTACAAGTTAATGTTCCAGCATCAAAACCTTTTGTAATACAAGTCTTTCCTGAAAGGTTTGTTCCATCACATTCTTCACCTGGACCAACTTTATTATCTCCACAAATAACCACAATTGCCAGAGGAAGATAATCAACATTGCTTCCACTAGGTATTGAATAAGAGCTGTCACATATTCCATCAGATCCAACGTCTGTACAATTTTCTGAAAAACCATTTCCAGAAGTTGTTGCAAAGAAATTTCCACCTGTACAGTTTCCTCCAATTATATTAAATCCTGAAGTACAATTCAATGTTGTATTCCAACTATTGTTTCCTTGATCAGAAACATTATTTGTATTATTGAAGAAATTATTATAGATAAGATTGTCTAGAGCTGCTGGATCTAAATACATTCCTAAATTATTATAAACAGTATTTGAAACAAAAGTGCTATTTCCAATCTCATACAAGTCAAATCCATTTCCTGAATTATTATATATTACATTTGACTCAAAAGTATTATTATAAGTAAAACAGCATGAAAAGATTCCGTAAGAATTGTTAGATATTGTATTATTTATAATAAGATTGTAATAAGCGTTGCTGCTTCCTATACCCATTCCAGTTGAACTATTAATTATCGTATTATTAATTATAGTTGAATTTGCTGAGAAAAAAGTTATTCCATAGTTAGCATTTTTTATTATACAGTTCTTAATTGTTAAGTTACCCTGGCCTGTTGATGAAATACCATCTATACTTGATGTTGTTGTTATTGTATATCCTTGGCAATCCAAAATTATTGAACTATTGTCAATATTTATACAATCTGAACCTAATGATATACTTACACTTGTATTCAAGCAATAGGTTTTTCCTGAATCATTTATTTCCTGGCAAGAGTTTATTTCATAATCACAATAAGGGGGTGGCATTATCGTTAAAGTATTGCTCATGTTATAATTACTGTAATTCTGTCCATCATAAGCTCTAACTTTACAGCGCCAGTTATCACCAACAGAAGTAAAATTGCTTTCTAAAAATCCAACATTAACAAGCACACCTTGGATTTGATTTTCTTTAATAAATCCATCTTTGTATTTTATTGTATGAAATTTTCTATATCCTGTTATATTAGCACTTCCTGTCACATAAATATTTCCTAAAGAATCTAAGTCTATTCCTGATCCATCATCTGTTGCTCCACTATTATAAATTTTATCCCATATCTTGCTTCCATCTATTGAATTATATTTTATTGTATGATAGTTTCTTTTTCCAGATGTATAAGCATAACCAGTAACATATACATTATCTGTAGAGTCTATAACAATATCTTTTGCCATAGCACCAGTAGTTCCAGAAAGTGTTGTATTCCATATCTCACTACCATCTGTCCCATTATATTTTATTGTTAAATAACTAGCAGGTGATATTGATATTTTTGCTTGTCCTGTAACATAAACATTTCCTTGAGAGTCTACTGCTACAGCTTGAGCTGAATCCCCAGATCCACCTGAAGTATAATAAGTTACATTCCATATCTCACTACCATCTGTCCCATTATATTTTATTGTGTGATAATTTCTATTTCCAGTTGCATTAATAACTCCTACAACATAAACATTTCCCTCTGAATCTACTGTTACTCCATAAGCAAAATCCTCTAACCCTGAATCAAATGGTGTAGACCACAAAACACTTTTATCTGTCCCATTATATTTTATTGTAAAGATATCAGCGTCTCCTCCAAGGCGAGAATATCCAGTCACATAAACATTTCCCTCTGAGTCTACTACTAAATCATTTGATACGTCATTGCTGCCCCCATCATAAGTTACATTCCATATCTCACTACCATCTGTCCCATTATATTTTATTGTTAAAAAATCTATTGCAGTTTCTCCTGTAACATAAACATCTCCTGCAGAATCTATATCTATCCCTCCTTTTGAATAAGCACAATCCCAAGCTCCACTATCATACGTAGCATTCCAAATTTCATTTCCATTTGAATCATATTTGATTGTGAAACAATCTCTACTTCCAGTTCCATTAGTCAAACCCATAATATGGACATTTCCAGCAGAATCTACTACTAAACCTCTTCCAGTATCATGGCCAGTAAAATCATAATCTTTATTCCAATACTCTCCAACAAAAACACTTCCACCTTTATACCATTCTCCAGAATAAGTTAAATTATCTCCATCCCCATCTGTTGCGTTTGCCCAGCATGTAAGATTGTCTATTGTGTAATTATTACCTGAAGTTGAATTTAAAATTGGTGTTCCTTGTGTTGGTGGATAAATAGAAAAACCAGTTATATTTTCAAAAGTGACACCATAAAATTGAAATAAAACAATTGCTGCTCCAAATATTGTGCCTAGTAAGAAAATGAGCAATATGTTATTCCTGAACTGTTTTAATATTCCTTTATTTTTCACTTTTTAACCCTTTTTTTATTAGCATCTCAACAAAAGAAGATACTTTCATTAGTTTTTTTTCACAGATTTTATTGATTTGAGAAGCAAGATCTTTATCTATAGTAATAGAAATCCTAGTTTTTGTTCCTGAACCTTTTTTCATTGTTTTGGCCAGTTATATTTTTTTGAATAATAGATCTAGAACTTCTTTTGGCCACTTTTCTTTTTCTAATCTTGTTTTTATTGCTTCTTTTTTATAACCAGCAGAAATTAACCTTTTTACAGGTTTTTCCAATACATCATAATACTCTTGCATTCCTGGAGATGACTTGATTGCTTTTGCTATTTTTACGGGTTTTTCCTTAGCAATTTTTTGTTTTTTTTCAACTTTTTTCTTGGTTTCTTTCTTCATTATTTCTTTTTTAGTAGTTTTTTTCTCAGGCTTAAGAAGTTCTTTGATTTTTGGAGGCTTGCTTTTTGGCATTTTGATGCCTTTAATTTCTTGAATTAGTCTTTGTTTTCTATATTTGTCAATTTTTAAAGCTGAAATTATTAAGAGAATTATTATTGCAACGATAAGAGTAGCTGAGCCAGCAATGATTATATAATATGCTTTTTGCATTGCAGGCCTTGAGCTTTTAATATCAATAAATGGTTTTTTTATAGCATATACTATTCTTTGCCATAAAGTTGTTTTAGGCTCACAATCAGAATCTGCTTGAGAAGAACAATCTGGATCACAAATATCATCTATAACATTATCGCAGTAATTATCTTTTTGGCCTGAAAGACAATCTTGAGGACAATTTTGATGGTTTTCTTTATTATTACAAGTATTATCTCCGTTACATATATTAGCTTGTATAATCTCTATTTGAGCTAAAGCCGTATTAATTAGAAAAATTGCAATTATTAGGTAGATTATTGATTTTTTCATTCTTTATACTCTTCACAAATTCCTTCTGGCAAGGAATTCCCAATACAAATTACATATTTATTTTCAAAGACATTTTCTGTGTCAAATTTTGTTCCTTGAATTACCAATGGAGCATTTAGTGAAGATGTAAGTTTAGCTGCTTGTTGAATCAATAAAGGATTATCTTCTACATAAACTAATCCTACAATTTTTAACCAATATGAGAAATAATCTTGTTGATTTATTAGCTCAATTGTTTGTACTGTTGATAAACTATCTTGGAAAGTTTGGTCAAGCAATCCTTCAATAGCAGGGTCAGTTATTGCCGTGAGTTTTGTTATTTCTAATTGATTTAATGTATCAATTATTTCATTTGCATTAGTTCCATTATAGATTAAAAGAGGATATTCATAGTCAATTTCATTTTCAGTCCATTTGACTAAGGATTGTAATTCTTGGATTAAATTTGGGTCAATATTTGAGATTAAGAATGCGTGTCTAGTATCATGTTCAGAGTATTTTGAGTGATCTTTTACATTCGCTAGACAAGCACCATCATAACATCCAAATGGACAATAATATTCTTGAGTTTTCAAAATATTATTTTCACAATAAACTTCTTCTAAGATATTATCATCTTTACATTTATCATAATCTATGGTGTAGTCTTTAATGGCAGGCCATTCTGTTCCATCTGGTAAAATTGTTTTTTCACATCTGTTGTTTGTTTGTCCAATACCTCCTGCTGCAGTTTCATAATCAAGTCCACCATCTGAGTCAATACATTCTTGGAGGTATTCACATATAGGTATTGGTTCTTCACCCATAATATAATCAAATTCATTTGAATAAAATTCTTCTTCTGCTTTTGAAAGCCCATCTCCATGATAAGTAAATATTGCATAAAGTCTGTATCTTCCTGATTCTGTTAGCTGATAACCTCCATGTTCATCCCAGATTGTGGCAATATTTATACCTCTACCAGCTTCGATTATCTCAATTTCTGCTTCATCAACAGCAGTTGCATAATCTACCCATTCTGGATCACATATATCACCAGAAGCTTTTTGAACAATAATTGTAAGATTACCACTTATATCAAAAATGCCTGTATTTGTTATGTGCGAAAAAGATTGAGCATAAACTAATACAGAAAATAAAACTATTAAGATAAATACAATTAGTTGAGATTTTATTTTTTTTATCATGTTACTCTAATCTGTCCTGTTTCCTGTTCAACATTAGCAGTAATTTCCCTTGTAATAACTCCAATGCCTGCAATATTTGTTGTGCCTCCTCCATTTCCACCAGAAGGAGATGGAGGGAGTGGTTGACATTCACAACCATATCCGCTTTGTTTTAATTTGCAAATATTTGAAGGGCAGGCAGAATTATAAGGTGTGCATGAAGTTGCAGTAGTTTGTTGTTCACAGGCATTAGTAACCTTGCCAGTAATTCCTCCTTCTTTAAAACTAAAATGCAATAGGAATATAACTAACATAACTACTACTGTTCCTATTATTATCTGTTTATTATCTTTCATCTTTTAACCCTTTTTTTATTAGCATTTCAACAAAAGAAGATACTTTCATTAGTTTTTTTTCGCAGATTTTATTGATTTGAGAGGCAAGATCATTATCTATAGTAATAGAAATCCTAGTTTTTGTTCCTGAACCTTTTTTCATTATATTATTAGTAATACGAATGTTATTAATATTATTTAAATGTTGTGTTTATATTTTATTTGTATTACTAGTATTACTTTTAGTATAAATATTACTAATATTATTAATTAATTATTTAGAATATAGCTTGTCAAATTTATCTTTTGCTTTTCTTTCTTTCCAATAAACAGAATGAGATGCTCTTTTTTCAAACAAAGCAATTGCTAATCTTATTAAATCTGTTTGGTAACGTTTCAAGTCTTTTTCTGCAAATATTGTTTTTGCATCTTCTATGCACTCTTTCATTAACTTTATATTCTCTAATCTGCATTTTTGCTCCTCTGTTGCTTCCTCTTCTTCAGAAATAAAGATATCTTCCCATTTTGGATAAGTGCTGCCTTTGATTGTTCTTGGAAATGATTTAGAAAAGGACATATAGAAGAAAATAAGAAAGAATTATTTATATTTTTATATTCTAGAATTTATAGTTCAAATTTTCTTTTAATCTCTCTAATTGCTGTTGGAGATTCACCGCCGTGCCATGTGAATCTAGGCCTTACTCTCATTGGATACATTTTTTCGTTTTGATCATCAAAAACAATACCTGCTCCTTTAACTCTTGGCAGAACATCAAGTTCAGCTGCAAGACCTTTACGCATATAGCTCTGCATTAATAAACCAAGGGCTTCAACATCCATTTTTGCTGTCAGTCTATGAGAGATAACTGTATCAGATTGAGTCATGACATCTGTATGTATTTTGCCTGGCTGTTGTGTTGCTAAAATCAATGAAATTCCTGGTTGCCTTCCCTCCCTTAATATTGTTATTAATGCATCTGAAGCAGCTGTTTTTCCTTCTCTTGGTAAGAATTCATGCGCTTCATCAATAACCAACCAAACTAAAGGTGTTTTTCTTTTTTTGATAAGCTTTTCTTCTTCAACAAAATAGTGAGTTGTTTTTCTTATTCCAGCATATTCTTCTGCTTTTCTTGCAACCATTCTATCAATAAATAATTGTTGCGAAAGAACACCTATTACAAGAGATTTAATGCCCCATGTTCCTGGCATTGTTGCATAACAACTTAAATCAATAACAACTGTTTTGCCTCCTTTTGCTATTTCTTCTATAGGGGTAGCTTTTGTTGAAAACACACCCCATTCTTTTGCTCTAAGAAATTGATTTTCAACGAGGTCTTTTGCATTTTTTTCTGATCTTTCATCTTTTATAACAGAATCTATAATTTCTTTTATAGAATAATTATCTTTTTCTTTTTTAAGATTTAGAACAACTCTTTCAATTAATATTCCTGCTGGAGAATTTATATCCATTTCAAAAGCCATGCACCATTGAGAAGGTGCTAGCTGTGCAGGCCTTATGGAAAATGGATAATCTGTAGGAATTCCTTTTTCTTTGTATTCTTTGAAATATCCTTTTGGAGTATATATCTCTATATCTAGACCTTTGCCTTCTAATTTCCATTGTTTTAATAATTCTGCATCTTTAAGATTAGGATATTTCATGGTCCAGTAAACACCCATTGTATCTAACAATATCATACAAATATTATCGGATGTTTCTTTAGGAAGGCTTGCAGCTCCTTCTGCAATTGCACCAAGAGTATAAGATTTTCCAGAGCCTCTTTTACCACAAACAAAAACTATATGGGAGGTATTAACGTCAAGGTAGATTTCGCTAGAAAGAGAGGTCACTTGACCCATTTTTACATAATGTTTTCCTAATAGAATAGTGCCTCTAAGACCAAACTTCTCTCTATCTTTTGCACTTCTGCCTATTACTATTTCATAAGCCATGGGTTTTCTAAAGCTAATCTACTAATAATTATTTGGGACAACTCTAAAGTAGGAAAAAGCAAAAAATTTATTAATAGATTAAGTTTGCGTTTGGTAAAGGTGATTTTATGGTGAACAAAAATAATAATAAAGAAGAGATAGTTATTAAAAAAAGCACAATAATCACTGTTGCTGCTGTTCTTGTTGTGGTTTTAGTTTTAATATTGAGTTGGGGAAGAATAGATAACTTAATTAAAACAGATACAGTTGAAAAAAATCAAATTACTGGAAATCTTGTTGCTGAAGTAAATGGAGAAGAAATTACTGCAGAAGAACTTGACGAGTCTTATGATTTCTTTTTTTTCATAACTGGTTATCCTCCAGAGTTTCAACAGTTTTTAACAAAAGAAACTTTTTTGGATCAGTTGATAAATGAAAAGTTATTATTACAGGAAGTTGAAAAACAAGGAATAGAATTAAGTGATTCTGAATTTTCTGAATTGAAGGAAAATGCTTTTGGAATAAGCAACTTTACAGAAAGCGAGTTGAGTGTTTTACTTGAGAGCAATAATATTACATATGAATATTTCATGGAATATTATAAGAAGCAGGTTTTAATTACAAAATTATTAAACAAAACTATTATAAATGATATCAAGGTTGAAGCACAGGAGATAGAAGATTACTACGAGCAGAATAAAGCAGACTTTGAAAATCAAACTTTTGAAGAAGTGAACGAATCTATAAAGGCATTATTAATGTCTCTTGAACAAAGAGAGGTATTAAGAGTTTATCTTGATGAATTGAAAACTGATGCAGATATTAAAGTTTACACTGAAGGAGCAAGTTCAGTAGCAGAAGCTGCAACACAAGAAGGGAGTAATGAATGTATTCGGAAATATGGATTAAGTGATGAAACTATTATATTCTACCATGCAAATTGGTGCCCTCATTGTAAAGATATGGTGCCGATTGTTGAAGAATTAGAAGGAGAAGGATATCGTTTTGCTTGGGTTGATGTTGAGGAGAGTGGAGCAATGGCTGTTATTAATGATTGTTTTAGCGATGTTGTTGGACAAGGTGTTCCAGAATTTATTTGTGCTGGAAACAAAGAACTAAAAATGGGGGCTATGTCTAAATCTGCATTAAAGAAATTTGCTGACTCTTGTCAGTAAATTTTATTTCTTTATTTTTATAAATAAAAAAGAAAATAATAATAAATGATCTTATAGATCATTGGCAGTTAAAACTGTTATTTTTGTTTCACTTGGTTTTATTTTACTGTCCATACCTACAAGGAAACTCACATTTGCTCTTTCTGCTGTTTCTATAAGTGTTTTGTCTACTTGTCCATCGAAGACAACTGCGTATACAGATGAAAGTCCTTTAAGTGTTGATGCTAATTCTGAAAGCGGAACTTTTCCAAGAATAGTGAGTTTTTCATCAAGGATGTAAGCTCCTCTTGTTCCTATTAGCTCTTCTAACATTGTATTGAACTTTGATTTTTCCCCAGTTGTTGCAGCTTTTTTAGGTCTTCTGAAGTATCTTGTTGATTGAACTGGAGCAGCCCTACTAGTAGTTTCTGTTGTTGTGCGCCTTGTGAAATGTGAAGGCCGTGATGTTGCTACTGGTTTTTCTAGCTCTTTTCCTAATTCAAGTTTTGCCTGCTCTGCAGCTACTTTTCCTCTTAAAGCCTTATGAATTTCTTTTTTAGTAATCTCTTCAACTTCTTTGCCGTCAGGAGCTTTTGATACATGGTCAAGTTCAAGAACATTACTGAGTTCTTTTATAATAAGGTCTCCTCCTCTGTCTCCATCAACAAAGGCTGTGACAATTTTTTTTGCAGCCAATTCCTTAATTGTATCAGGACAGCTTGTACCATTCATTGCTATAGCATTTTTTATTCCATGCTTTAACAAATTAAGCACATCTGCTCTACCTTCAACAACCATTATTTCATCGCTATCATCTATTGCAGGTCCTGCTGGCAATCTATCTTTTCCATAAGATTGAATTTCCATCACTCTGACAGAATATGCTACTTCATCAGCCAATTCCTGTGAATCTGGCATTAACTTGTCTGTCATTTGTTTTAGAAGTTCTTTTGCTCTCTCAATTACGAATTTTCTCTTGCTGACTCTTACATCTTCTACATTTGATACTCTAATTTTTGCATTACAAGGACCAATTCTTTGAATTATTTCTAATGCTGCACCAATAATGCTTGTTTCAGCTTTGTCCAAAGAAGAAGGAATTAGGATATTTCCTTTTGTTTTGCCTGATCTTGTGTCTACCTCAACTTCTATTCTACCAATTCTGCCAGATCTTTGAAGTTCTCTTAATTCTAGATCTGCGCCTAAAAGCCCTTCTGTTTGGCCGAAAATAGCACCAATAACGTCTGGTCTTTCTACAACACCCTCAATTTCTATTGTTGCATGAACTATATATTTTGCT
>JAHWIM010000004.1 GCA_019322535.1 Candidatus Woesearchaeota archaeon | reverse complement strand
TATTAATTAAGCTTAAGTTTAACCAATTCCCCCTGTGAAGAACCACTGAATTGAAATTCTTTATAAATCTTTTGGTATTTATTACTAATAGGTAGTTCTTCATTCATGCATAAAATCCTTATTTTATGACTTTTTTGTCTCAATCATATCTACTGTATTACACATTTGCTTTTAAAATAGTTAAACTTATAAACCCTTATGTGACACAAAAGTCATACTTACAATAAAAACGAGGTTAAAAAAATGGCAAAAAAATCAAAAAAAGAAGTTAAAAAAGAAGCTCCAAAAGAGCAACCGCAAGCACCTGCTCCAGCAGGAAAACCAGATATTTCAAAATTACCAAAAGAAGTTCAGGAAAAATTAAAGAAAATAAAAGTCAAATTAGATAAATTCAAGAAAAAAACAACAGAGAAGTTTGACAAATATATAATGGGCATTTCTTTGCTCCCACCACCAAGACCAAAAGAAGGAGAAGAAAAAAAGCCTACAGAAGAAATTAGTGTTCTAGTTCTAGTAGATGATACAGAACAGCATAAAATGTCAAAAGGAGAGCTAAAACAAAGGTTAGTTACCATAATAAATGAATATGCAAAAGAAATTGATCCAAATATAAAACCAGACACTATTCTATTATCAGAGCTTTGGCAAAGTTGCTATGACGGCAAATATGATTTGCTAAGACTTATCGCACTAGGAGCTCCTGTATATGATGTAGGTATGCTAGCTGCAATAAAACTAGCAGAGATTCATAAAAATATGATTCTAAAGAAATTTGAAAAATACATTGTAAGCTATGTTCTAGCAGGATCATTAACCCAAGGAAGAGCAACTCCAAAATCAGATATTGATGTATGGATTGTAATTGATGATACAGATGTAAAAAAGATGACAAGAGCAGAGCTGAAAGACAAGCTGAGAGCTATTATCATAGGGATGGGAATAGAAGCAGGAGAAATGACTGGAATTAAAAACAAATTAAATATCCAGGTTTACATTTTAACAGATTTCTGGGACAGCTTAAAAGAAGCAAATCCAGTTATCTTTACTCTATTAAGAGATGGAGTTCCATTCTATGACAGAGGAGTTTTCATGCCATGGAAATTACTCTTGAAAATGGGAAAGATAAAACCGTCTGCAGAAGCAATTGATATGTTTATGGGCTCTGGAGAACAAATGCTGAGAAGAGTAAGAAATAAGCTAGTAGATATGGGAATGGAAGATGTCTATTATGCAATCCTTACACCTTCACAAGCAGCAATCATGCTGTATGGATTGCCTCCACCAGCGCCGTTTGAAACACCAGATGTTTTAAGTGAAGTGTTTGTCAAAAAAGAAAAAATTCTAGAAGCAAAATATGTAGAGATTCTAAGAAACACAATAAAAGTAAGAAAAGAAATAGAGCATGGAGACAAAAAAGAAATTTCTGGAAAAGAAGTAGATGATTTACTGACAAATGCAGACAAATTCCTGAAAAGAATTAGAAGATTATTCACGCAGATTGAAAAGCAAAAAGAAGAAGAAACAATGGTTCACATCTATGACTCTATTATAACAGTAATAAGAGATATCTTAAAGCTAGAAGGTGTAGAAAAAGTAGCAGATGCAGAAGTTATAAAGATGTTCAAAGAAGAATTAGTTGACTTAGGAAAAATACCAGAAAAATTCCTGAGAATACTGAATGACATTGCAAAAGCAAAGAAAGACTATGATGACAAGAAACTAACTAAACACGAAGTAGAAAAAGTCAAGAAAGAGTCTGGATCTTTCATCAGATTCATGGTTGAATATCTGCAGAGAAAAAGAGGCAGAGAACTAGAAAAAACAAAGATAAGAGTAAAACACGGCAATAGATACGGAGAAGTATTATTGCTAGGAGATATTGCATTCATCATACACGACATTGACAAAAAAGATAAAGAAATCTCAAAAGCAAAGATTAATCTAGATGGAAGCCTAGGAACTACAAAAGATTCTAACTTAGAAGAGCTAGAAAAATATCTTGCTAAGATAGAAATCCCAGCAAAAACATTCATCAAAGCACCAATCTTTGAGAACCTGGAAAAAATCTTCGGCAAAGACGTAGAGATCTTAGTAACCTATTAATTTCTTTTTTTCTTATTTTTATAAATTATCAAAAGGACTTTTAACAGAAAGCAGTTCAGCAGAAGCAAGATGAACATAAACCATTGTAGTATCCAATCTGCTATGCCCAAGCAAAGGCTGAACATCTGCAATTTTATAACCATCTTGAATTAAATGCGTTGCAAAACTATGTCTTAGAGTATGAGGATGGATATGCTTCATGATCTTTGCATTTTTTGCTGCTTTCTTAACAATTTCTTGTATTGTCCTTGTATGCATAGGAAAAAATTTATTTCTGCTGAACAAATAATCATTAGGAGTTAGATTATTTTCTTTAATATAAATCAAAAGCTCTTCTTTAAGCCTGTCTGCAATAATAAAAGGCCTGTCTTTGTTCCCCTTGCCTTTTCTAATCCAGCCATGACCTATTCTAATCTCAAAATCCCTTCCTCTTAAATTGAGCAATTCACTAACCCTCATGCCAGCAGAATATAATAATTCAATCATCAACTTGTGCTTTGGATTTCTAATAACATCAAACAATCTTTTAACTTCTTCTTTGCTAAGCACAGTTGGCAAAGATCCTGGCCTCTTGGAATATCTAAAATTAAGATTTACATTTCTATGCAAAACCTCCTCAAGTAAGAACCTAATAGCAGAAAGATAAACGTTGATTGTGCTTCCTGATTTATTTCTTTCAGCTAAATCATCAAGATAATTTTTAACATCTTTTTTTGTAATTTTTCTTGGCTGTTTCCTAACACAGCTCAAAAACTTCTTAATACAAAAGATATAGCTCTCAATAGTTCTTCTGCTAAGTCTTCTCCTTAACATTTCTCTTTTCATTGAGTAGATTATGTTTTCCATTTTTTACGGCGCCAGGGACGGGATTTTCAGTTCCCGTTCAGTTGAACATTTGAACCCGCGTGACATCGGGTTGGACGTCAACTAGATCTTAAGTCTAGCGTCTTAGGCCAGACTCGACCACCCTGGCTTTGCCGAATTTTCAAAAGTTTTATATATTTGTTTGCATTATATTCAACTATCGGGTTGGATATCAACTGGTTTTTAAGTCCAGTTTCTTGGCCATTCTTGGCCTCATTTTTTTCTTTCATAATTTATTATTAAGTTAAACTAATTAATAAGCTCTGTGGCAGAATGTCCAGTGGGTCTTGTG
>JAHWIM010000054.1 GCA_019322535.1 Candidatus Woesearchaeota archaeon | reverse complement strand
TTAAGCTGTTTAAGAAAGGTTTTGATTATAAGAAGTATCTGAAATCACAAAGGATAAAACATATTTCTCTTGCTGACAGAGCTGATCTGGTTGTTATTGCTCCTGCAACTGCAAATACTATTGCAAACTTAGCAAACGGCATTGCTAATGATTTATTGTCAACAACTGTTTTGGCTAGTAAAGCAGATAAGATAATTTGTCCTGCAATGAATGTGAACATGTGGGAGAATAAAATTACAAAGCAGAATATTTCTAAGCTGAGAAAATTAAATTTTCATGTTATTGAGCCAGAACATGGCAGATTAGCTTGCGGTGTTGAAGGAAAAGGAAGGCTGGCTGGGATAAATAAGATTGAGAAGTTTATTTTAGGTTATTTTGAGAAAAAAAATCAGTTTAAAGGCAAGAAGATAATGGTTACAGCAGGAGCTACTGTTGAAGAAATTGATCCAGTCAGGGTTATAACTAACAAAAGTTCTGGAAAAATGGGAATTGCTATAGCAAATGCTGCATTTAGAAGAGGTGCTGATGTTACTTTAGTAAGAGGAAATACAACTGTTGAGCCTGATTACAATTACAAAGATGTTCAAATTAAATCTGCTTCTGATATGTACAAAGCTGTTAAAGATAATATTAATGTTGATATTGTAATTCATACTGCTGCTGTTTCTGATTTTACTGTTGACAAGAAAAGCGGGAAGATATCTTCTAAGAATAAACTGAATTTAGAGTTAACTCCAACAACTAAAATATTGGAGAAGATAAAAAAATTAAACAAAGATGTGTTTTTAGTTGGATTTAAAGCAGAGTATGATTTAAGTGAGGAGAGGTTAATTGAAATGGCTTATCATAAGTTAAAGAAAAGTAATGCAGATTTAATAGTTGCAAATGATGTTGCTAAGAAAGGAGCTGGCTTTGAGACAGACACTAACAAGGTTGTTATTGTAGATGCAGATAAGAAAACTATTAGAACAAATACTTTATCTAAAAACACTATAGCTGGCTTGATTTTAGAGGAGATAAAATGCAGAAAACAGTAAAAGTTTATTCTCCTGCACATCTTTCAACAATATTTCAGCCATATAGAGATGAGTATTATCTAGGAAGAACTGGTTCAAGAGGAACAGGAATTACAGTAGAAGAAGGTGTTAATACTACTGTTAAATTTAGTGATGGTAAAAGAGGGAGAAAATTAAGAATGGTTTCTAATGGTGAAGAACGTAAATCAACTCCTACTGAAGAGATTTTTAAGCAATTAGCAAAACATCTTAAAAGATATAATGTAGTTGTAAGTCATAGCACTTCATTGCCATTTGAGTCAGGCAATGGACTAAGCGCTGCAGTGATATTGAATACTGCTTTTGGATTATATCATATATTACCTTTCAAAGAATCAGACTTTACTCCTGTTGTTGAAAAATGCCATGTTACAGAAGTAAGGCTTGGAACAGGCTTAGGAGATATAGGGCCTATGTTTTATGCAAGAGGAATAGATTTTAGAACAGAACCAGGAGTTCCTGGATATAAAGAAATGAGGACGATTCCATATTCTGATTCTTCATTGTTGTGTTTTTATTTAGGCAAAATTAAAACAAAACATGTTTTAGGGGGAGATATGGATAAGATAACAAAATCTGCTGCTGCTGAACTTAGTAAATTGTCAAAAGATGCTTCTTTTGAGAATTTTATAGAATGTTCAAAAAGGTTTGCAAAAGACAGCGGTTTAATGCCAGCTGAGCTTGAGAAGATTTTAGAAGGTTTTGACCAGGCAAGCATGATAATGTTAGGAAATGCAGGTTTTGTATTTGGCTCAGATGGGGAATACGAAAGACTTTTAAGTTTAGGCGTGCTTCCAGAACAAATAATTAAAACAAGAATAACAAAAAGAGGTACAAGTATTGTACAATGATACCAAAATCTCATCCAAGGTATTTGTCTTTGTTAACTAGGGAAAAGATTGTTGATGGTGTTAACAAAGGAGTGACTTCTATACATGGATTAATTGCACACGGCAGAGGAGAGGCTTTTGATTACTTGATTAAGGAAAGAACAAATGATTTTGCGAAGAAGGCTATTGATGCTGCAGCTGCAATGCTGTTGTTGGCTAAATTACCTGTTCTTTCAATAAATGGAAATGTTGCTGCATTAGTTTCTTCAGAAATTGGTAAATTATCTAAAATAATTCCAGCTAAAGTTGAAGTTAATATTTTTCATTCTTCTAAGGCAAGGGAGGTTAAGATAAAAAAACATCTTTTGAAGAATGGTGCTAAAGAAGTTTTGATGCCTAAGAAGAAGCTGATAAAAGGAATAGAACATAATAGAAGTTTTTGCAATCCTGAGGGAATTTATAAGTCTGATGTTGTATTTGTTCCTCTTGAAGATGGAGATAGATGCAAGGCATTAAAGAAAATGGGAAAAAAGATTATTGTTGTTGATTTAAATCCATTATCAAGAACTGCAAAGACTGCAGATATTACAATTGTTGATAATATTATAAGAACAATGCCTTTGTTGATTTCAATGGTTAATAAATATAAGAAGTTGGATAGGAAAAAATTAAGAAAAATTATTAAAGATTATAATAACAAAAAGATTTTAGCTGCTTCTTTGAAAGCAGTAAGGTAAAATGGAAAAGTTTACTAAAAAAGGCATTAGTAAAACTTGGGGAAATAAAGTATCTATTAAAGCAAGAGTAAAAAGAGGCAAAGGAACTTCTGCTCCTATTAAAGAAGAGTTAGAGATTTATAAGAAATTCTTAAGACAAACAATAGTTGGTGATAAAAATCCTAGAGTTCTTGTCTTAGGAGTTACTCCAGAGCTAGTTGATCTGGCTGTATCTCTTGGCTGTGAAACAGTTGTAGTTGATATAAGCAAAAAACTTATTGAAAAAATGAGGGCAGTAATGAAGTATAGAGATTCTCCAAAACTCCATATTGTTCATGGAGACTGGCTTAAGATGGATAAGATTCTAAATACAAATTCTTTTAATGCCATTATAGGAGACGCATCATTAAACAATATTCCTGCTAAAAAATATCCTGCTGTTTTGAAAAATATATCAAAACTGCTTAAGAAAAATGGTAGTTTGATAGTAAGACATTTGATTTATTCGCTTCCTAAGAAATTCAAAACAAAAGAGCAAGCAATTAAGGAGTTTAAGCAAGGCAGAAATACAATCCTTGGAGTTTTTATGGAAGTTGGATTTCAGACTAAGATTGCAAAAAAAGCATACAATGCTAAAAAAAATCAGTTTTCATGGGAGCATATTTGTGATCCAACATGGGATGTTCTAAAAGCTAACTTAGGAAAAAAAGACTTAAAGTATGTTGAAAATCTAGGAAGACATGCTAGGTATGTAATCCATAATCTATTTCCAAAAAAAGTTTTTAATAAAATGCTTCAAAAGCATTTTGTTGTTAAGAAGATTGCTGTATTGAAGAAATACATGTATTCAAGATATTGTCCAATATATTTTGCTAAGAAAAAATCTAAATAGCAGAATCTTTCCAAAGAATATCAAAGAATTGTTTGTAGGATTTAGAAACTTCTTTGCTTCTGATTAAGGTGGCTACTGGCTGGTCTGACCAGACAACTATTGCAACTTTATCTCCATAGACCCAAGTAGTAGCAAGAGATTCATATATATTAGAATTGAACCTCATTTGTAGAATAGGAAATTTTGCTTTTGATTTCTTTGCTCTAATCTTTTCATTATATATTATTTTTACAGGAATCTTTAATTTTCCTCTTCTCATATGCCATTGTTGAGCATAATGAGTAAACATTTCAACAAACTTTCCTTCTGCTCCAAACACTAACATCTCTTTTTTAGTTTTGAGTACATCTTCTGTGATAGATTTTAATCCTTTTTTGCCTTTGTAGATTGTTGCTTCTTGGGGCTCTCTGCCTAATTTTCTTTTAAGATCAAGATCAGGAAGAGCAGAATTCACTAATTCTCTTTTTTTCCTAATGGCTTTTTCTCTTTCTTCTAGATATTTAATAATCCTTTCAGGTGAAACAGCTTCAAAATACTTCCTATTTGCTTGAATAACATATGTAGCTAATCCTTTTTCAGTAAGCTTGTCAAGAGCATCATAAACATTAGTTCTATTAACACCTGATTTTTTAGTTATCTCTCCAGCTAATGCTGACCCTAGCTCTAATAATGCCAAATAAACTTTTGCTTCATTACCTGCTAATCCTGCTTCTTCTAATACTATTCTTAAATCCATAATCACAATATATCTTAGAAGTATTTAAACCTTTCTATATTGTTGTTATATTATATTACAACAAAGATTTATATAATAGTGATTATTACTAAAAAGTAACAAAATAGGTGGTTAGAATGAATGTAATAAATGATGTAAATATAATCAAAATGATCCAACAAGCAAAATTAAATGGACAAAATGAAGTAAAAGTTGGAAATACAATAATCAGATTTCCAAAAAGTGCAATAGGTGCACTTTTAGTAGGAGAATAAGGCAGTTATGATGTTAAAACAGATAGGTGAAAAAAATGTCTGAAAACAAATTAAACCTATACAAAAGGAGAGTAATGGATCAGGCCATGGTTGAAAACATGAAGAAAAGGTTATTTGGTAGATCTCTAGGAATTGGGTTTGGTGAGTTTTATGGTTCAGGACATGATTTAGGAATTGAGGTATTTAATCAAGAGCAAGAATTTGATCCTGTAAAAAGACAGGGTTTAATCTCAATGTATCAGAACACAATAGACAATTATGGATATCAAATGAAAAATATTGGAAAAATCCAATTAGAATAAAAATGAGGTAAATGGAGAATTTACACCAAATTAGGAGGTAATAAAAATGAAAATACTATCAGAAGCAGATGAATTAAAAGAAGATACTCTATACATATTAGGAGATAGACATGGGTATGACAGTCAAGGAGTTGACACGTTACATAGGGATGTAGTAACAATAATTGCAAAAGCACACTACGGAATAAATATTTCTGATGAAGAACTGACAGAAATCTTAGGAAGTTTTGAAAATCCTAATAATCTAATCAAAGGATTAGAATATCAAGTTCAACAAAGAGGGATAGAAGTTGTTCATCCTGATAAAAGAATAGCAGTTGTTTCAGTAGGTGATTTAGTTTGTAGTAGAAAACCTGGTGAAATGAAAACAAGAAATGTTGTAGGAAAAGCAGCAAAAGAAGCTAGGTTGAAAGGAATAAACCAATATGTTGCATTAGTAGACTTAATGGAAAAAGCAATGAAAGATGAAGAACAAAAAGATAAAATGTATGAGCTTGCAAAAAAGTTTAGCAGCCTTACAAGCAGAAGATTTGAGAGTATGAAAGGTGTAGAAGATTATATTAATTTTAGGCATTTATTAGGAAATGCTGATCTGCTTCCTTCTGTACTGATATCAACAATTGCACCTGAATTAGAAACATTAGTTGATATTTATCAAAATAGTGGAGTATTTGAAGATGTAGTAGATAATCCTGCTGTCATATATGATAAAGGTCTAGGATTTGTATTTGTGCCATATTCTATAGATTTTAATGAATCTACAAGACATTTTAGGCAGAACGTCAGAGTTAATGAAGAAGCAGAACATTTGCTTTTTACTCATGAAACTCTAGATACAAATGCTGTTGGTGATGGAAGAAATGTAGAAGGAAGAGAGTTATATAATTTAGTTATATCTCGTGTAAAACCATTAGCTGGTTTTAGTGGAGATACTCATGAACCAACAACAAAATATCAAGTCAAAGTAGGAGATATAGAATTAGATATGGTCCAGGTATCACCAAAAGATGTTTTATGCTATGAAAAACAATGACTTGGCAAAAGCTTGTAGAAAGAAAAGGGGATTTTTTAAAAAATCATCTCCTTTATGAGAATTTTAATGAGAATTTTCTATATGTTCATAACAGACATCATAGTAATTTTCTAACTATTAGGAAAGGAAATACATTTACTCATTATGTTCATAAATCGAGTAAAGAAGAATTTTCTAAATTCTTGAGAGATAAAATATCTCAGAATCCTCAATTTATGAATGAAATGCTAGAAAAAGGAAAATTACATTTTAGAAATTTGCTTAATTTTTCAGAGAGAATTGGAGATTTGAGCAGATTGTCAAATAGTGAAATAAAAGGACTAATTGCTGAATATTTTAAACTCTATAAATTACCATATCCATATTTTAATATTACAATCTTTACAGATAAATTAGAAGAAAACAAAGAAGTAATAAACATGATGGCTGATTTAAGACTTTTAGGAAGATCAAGCTTTAACAAAACCCATAAACTGATTAAGCCTTTGTTTAAAGAGATTGGAAAAAGATTAGGGTTAAATGATGTGAAATTTCTAAAACCAAAAGAGATATTGAATTTGCTTGATGGAGAAAATTTAGGAGTGGAGAATTTGATTAGAAATAGGCAGAACTGTTATTTTCTGTTTCAGCAAGGCAAGTTTATTCTTAAAGAGAATGAAAGTTTTTTAGTTGAAGAAGAATCAACTAGTGAGCTAAAAGGAAGAGGGACATTTCCCTCATTTTATAGGGGAAAAGTTAAAGTTGTTAAAAGTAAAGAAGATATTATAGAAAAAGGAGATGTTATTGTTTTAAAGATGACAACCCCTGACTTGATTTCAGAAGCTATGAAAAAAGCAGGAGCAATTATAACAGATGAAGGTGGTATAACTTGTCATGCTGCTGTATTAAGCAGAGAATTAAATATTCCAACTTTGATTGGAACAAAAATAGCCACAAAAGTCCTGAAAGATGGAGACCTGGTAGAAGTAGATACTAAAAAAGGCATTGTTAAGATTGTGAACTAAGAAAAAATATAGTCGTAGATAAATTTAATTATTTCTGGGCTGTAAAGAATACTAAAATGGCCAGTAGGAAATATTTGTTTTTTGATGTACTTCTTGATTAATTTTTTTCTATTTATGAAAATATCTTTTGAACCATAAACTTCTATTTTAGTCTTTGGTATTTTTTGTTTGAGTAATTTTTCATGAGCAGGCATATTTTTGTATGGTTCTTTTAATACTGCAATTATTAATTTAGCAAAAACACCATACCCTTCTCTAGAATAGAATGTTGCTACTGGAATAAATTCTTTTACATATTTTCCTTTTGATTCAATCATGTATTTTGCACCAACTAAACCTCCTGAAGAATTGCCAATTAATATGATATTACATTTTGTTTTTTTTGCTATTTCTTGTATTTGTTTTTTGACTTTTGCTGTGGCATCATCAAATGATTTAGTATAATCATAATGTATTGGGATTATGACTTTTCCTTTTTTATCAAAATATTTCATGTATCTTGTGAATGACTGCCAATAGTATTCAAATACACCATGTATTGCTATGATAATGGTGTCATTCTTGTTATATTTTCTTGACAAATATTCTTTTATTTTTTTATCAACCCAATGTTTTGAGAATAGAAAATAGAAAACATTCAGTCCCATGTAAAACCAAGTTTTGATTAGGTTCATGTGTTTTTTAAACTGCTTGAACTTTAAATAATTTTCTCTAGGCGAAAGAAATATAAATTAATGTAATATGTATTAAAGAAATGAAGTGGTTTGTTTATACAAGAGGAACAATAACCTTGCATAGAATGGTTACTCCTTTAGTTGGAACTAGAGACAGTGGTACAAAACTTAATGATGTAACTTTTGATAAGGTTCTTTATGCTAATGAAGGAGAAAAATTATGGTTTGCATGGGATACAGAGCAGATAACTAATGTTGGCAAAAAGATACTTGAGAAAACTAAGACTCTAGAAGGAAAGAAAGCTCATTTTGATAAGATTAAGAAATATGCTGATAAGGCATTAGAATCTGCAAAGAAGATTAGAGAGATGGATCTTACAAAGTTGAGTAATGATGAGATTATAAGTTTGTATAAAGAACATTTTGAAGAATCTAAAGGAGCGCAGGCATTGCTTGCTATTGATATAGATGCTGTTGATATTTATCCTGTTGAGTATTTGAAGGAAAAAATAAAAAAATTTGTTTCTTCAGGGGAGTTTAACAAAGTTTATACAACTGTTACTGCACTAACCCATAAAACATATGTTAAAGAAGAAGAAATTGAATTATTGAAGATTGCTTCTAAGGTTAAGAAAGGTATTTCTGATGTTAAATCTGATTTGAAAAAGGTAATGGATAAATATTGGTGGACAAGCCTTGGGTGGGAGCAGCTAGATCCTAAATTTGAGCAGGATTTTGATAATGCTCTTAGAGAATATCTGAAAGACATTAAAGATCCAGATGCTTCTATTAAAAAATCTGAGGAAAAGTTAAATAAAATTAAAGAAGAAAGGGAGTTGTTTGTTAGCAAATATGATTTAGATAGAGAAATACAGTATTTGCTTGAATTGTTTGATGAATATGCTTATTATCATGATCTGAGAAAAGAAATGCAGGTCAAAGTACTTTATTCTTTTCAGTTATTGTTAATTGAAACAGCAAGAAGATTAAATCTTAATTTGGATGATCTTGAATGGTTATGGTTTGATGAAGTTTATGAGTTGTTGAAAGGTGGAGAATTAGATAAAGAAGAAGTTTCAAGGAGAAAAAAAGCAGTTTATGTTTTAGTAAGTGATGGCAAGGTAAATACTTATTCTGGAGATGAGGCAATTAAATTAAGAAAGAAAGAATTAGAAGCAAATATTGAAAAAGTTGTTAATATTGGTGGAACATCTGCTTCAACTGGCATAGTGAGAGGAAAAGTAAAGGTTTGTCCTGGAATAAAAGAAGCTTTGAAGAAAATTGAAGAAGGAGACATTCTTGTTTGCGGTATGACAATGCCTGATTATGTTCCTGTTATGAAGAAAGCAGCTGCAATTGTTACAGATGAAGGTGGAATTACTTGTCATGCAGCAATTGTTAGTAGGGAGCTTGGTAAGCCATGTATTACAGGAACTCAGATTGCAACTTCTGTTTTAAAAGACGGAGATTTAGTTGAAGTTGATGCTGATCACGGTGTTGTTAAGATTTTAAAAAGAAAATGACGCAAGCATGGAAGCTAAAAGGAAGAGGTTTGAAAGAAAGATCTAAAAGGCTTCCGTTATTTGCTCCTGTTAAATCTGAACAGAAATTCTATGAGAAATATGTTAAAGAGGGTAAAGCTTTAGTTCTAGGTGCAACGCCAGAACCAAGGGATATTGCAATTAAACATGGATTGAGAACATATGCTGTTGATATAAGCCAGCCAATGCTTAAGAAATATACTGCTTTGATGAAGTATAAGGATAGCAAATTGAACATTATGAAGAAAGAAGATTGGCTTAAGATGAAGTTTTCAAAAGGTTTTTTTGATGTTGTCTTAGGAGATGCTCCATTTAATAATTTAGTTTCAACAAAAGATGCTAAGAAATTAGTTTCTGTATTGAAGAAGATGTTAAAGCCTGGTGGGTATCTTGTGGTGAGGCATATTGTTTTAAAGCCAATAAAACCAGTTGGTTTGAAGAAATTAGTTAAGTTATATAGGTCGAAGAAAATTGATTTTATTTATTTTTTTGGAGAGCTTCGCCTTGTTGATCCTGTGTCTAAAGTTTATAACAAGAAAACATTCCAAATGAAAGCAGATGATGTTTTTGATTTAGTTGATGAGTATTATGAAAAAGGAATTTTGAATAAAAAAGAAAGAGATTCAATAGCTGTTTACAAGAATAGTATTATTAATTGGATTCCTCCTGAAAAATGGTTTTTGAATTTGATGAAGAAAAATGGTTTTAAATTCTTAGAAATTTTTGAAGACAAGAAGTATAGGCATACTAAATATTTGAGAATGTATGCTTTTAAAAGAATTAACTAATTATTTTTTTATACATTTATCACAGAATAACTTGTCATCAGGTATCTTTGTCATGCATTTTAAGCATACATTGTCTAACATATTGTTAAAGAATGACTAGTTCTTTATAAGACTTCGCTTTTAAAAAGAATTAAATAATTATTTTCTTTGTTTTGCAGGATAAAATCCTCTAACTAGATCTGCACTTTGTTTTTTTAAAGTATAAAGTTCTCTTTGCTTTTCAACTGGAGCAATCCATATACATTCTCCTTTCAAAGAGGTGCTAACTCCTCCATCATATCCTTGAAACTTGCCATCTTCTCTGGCCTGACTAAACCTTACTAAATGCACTCTTAATGATTTCACTTCATTAGGCCATTCTAAACGAGTTTCAACACCAACATGTTCAAGCCCCCATCTTAAAGCTTCATCTAATGTATGTGTTTGAGGATTTGGCATATTAGGTCCTATGTGAAGAGGATAAAATTCAAAATATGTTTTTGGCATCTCTGATACTTTTGCAACAATTTCTCTTGTTTGATCAAGTGTTAAATTTTCCCAACGAGGTGTTCCGCTATCAAAAGCATACCTATATGCTGCTTCGTCATATTCTTTTCCATGTTCTCCTAAGCGAAAAAACTTAGGATTCTCATCATCTCTTTTTAAAATCCCATTCGCTAGAAGATAATCAACTGCTCTTTCTAAAACATCTTTTTCTAACATCAATCTAGAAATTGGTTTGTGATGTTCATCAAAAAAGACTTCGCGTGAATGACCACCTCTTCTTTCCACATATCTTACAACAGCATCTAGTACAAAAGGATCTTCAAAAGAATTTCTGATCTCCCTTAATTTATCTAACCCCATATGACCATTTCAAAATAGTAAAAGTATATAAATTTTACCTAAATTTTATAAAAGAGGGTTGGACGCGCGAATAAAAACATCTTTCTTTTTCTATTCTTTAAATTTTTACAAAGGTTTAAATATAACTTTTTAATTATATTTATTATGAGAAAAGTAATGTTATTTATTTTGGTTATTGGATTAATACTAACTGGTTGTGCTTCTACAGTTCAACAGCCAACTGGAGGCGGGGAGACTTCAACAGTCCAGCAGCCAGTTGAGGAGAAAATATCTGTATTAGATTGTTTGGCAATAGAATCTCCACCAGCAGTTGGTCCAAGAGCTAATTGTTTTAAATCATTTGGCGAATCTGTAATGGATGTTTCTGAATGCAATAAACTTGAAAGACAATTTGATAGAGAAAATTGCATTTTAGGTATTGTAAAATCAAATCTTGATGCTTCTATATGTAATACAATAGTGGGCAGCCAGGAAAAGAATGAGTGTTTAATTCTTATTGCTCTTGGAAAACAAGATGAAACCTATTGTGAAGGGATTTCAGTAGGTGGAACTAAAGATAATTGTTATATGAATGTAGCACTTATAAAGAAAGATTCTTCAATATGCCAGAAAATTAGCAGATCTTATGTAAAAGATGTTTGTATTGGTGGAAGTTAACTTATTCTAATTGTGAAAAGATTTAAGGGATTTTGGGCTTAGTATATTGTTACTTATTAGTGGTGAATAAACCTAAAGGTTTATAAATAAAGAGATATAACTCATTTTCATGTCAAGACTAGTTGATAGAGTTATAGATGATTTAAGAGAAAATGGAGATTCTGAGATTCGAACAGAAACTTCTAGGTTCAGAACTGTATTGCAAGATACGGTTCCTGCTTCTTGGGATATCTCTTTATATGATCTAGATCAAATTGTAGGTTATGTAGTTGTACAAAAAAATGAAGATGGTTCATATCGTTTGGAAAATCAAGCAGATACAGGGTACAGACATCAAGGAATGAAAGATGGTTTTGGATGGGGTGTTGAAGTACATCCAAATTACAGGGGAAGAAACATAGGTAAGGCCTTACTTAGTATAGGGATTGGATTGGCATTAAGTGACTTTCAGGAAGATTGTTCTGTTGTTGATTTTAAAGTTGAAGCAAACGGATTAGGAGATAGCGAAGAGTTTTATAAAAAATTTGGATTTGAAATAGAATCTCATGATTTGGGTGGAAAAAAACCGTACATAACTGGAAAATATACAAAACAATCAGTACCAGATATTTCTATATCACGTAAAGCTTGAGGTTGAAATGAAGCTTATTGAGCATCTATTATTATTTGTTTCACATTTGGAAGAAGTTTATATTTATCTAAATCAGATATTTTTATCCAGCAAGGAACAGTTTCATCTGATTTTATCAAATCTCCTGAGTATTTTTTACATAAGAAAACCTTGACAGAGAAAGTTTTGGTTCCATCTTTTCTTTTAATCTCTGCAGTGTAAACTTTTGGCAATTCCTGCAAATTATCTTTAGTTGTTATTAGCCCTGTTTCTTCTTGAAGTTCTCTTATTGCAGCATCTAATTCTGTTTCGCCTTTTTCAATCTTCCCAGCAGGAATTCCATAAGTATCTGTAAGATGGCTTGCAGATGATCCATGTTTTACTAAAAGAACCTCTTTATTTTTAAAAATCAAAACTCCAACTGTTGGTATAACTTCTTCCATTGAGATCTTGTAAAATAGAATCTATATAAATATTTCTAGCTCTTGCCTAATTGTAAAAAGATTTAAATAATTATGATTATTCTTTAGGGATATGAAGGATTATATAAAAAAGGCTGTAAAGGAACTGAAGGATTCTGATAAGACAAAGACTGAGATTACTCTTAAGGATAAGGATGATTATAAGAGGAATATCCTTAGATTGTTGTATAACAAATTAGTTCTTGGTTTGCAGAAGAAGATTGTGCCTTCTCATTTGAAGAATTTTCTTCTTTGGACAACTGGGATTAAGGTTGGATGGGATGCATGCATTCCTCATGATATTTACATGGATGCTTATTTTCCTGAACTGATTACACTTGGAAGAGGGTGTTTAGTTGGTGGAGAAAGCTTTATTCATACTCATGAGGTTAAAGGGAATAAGTTAATCTTGGGAAAATGTATTGTAAAACCAAGAACACTTGTTGGTGGTTTAGGTGTTTGCAAGCCTGGATTTGTTCTTAACAAACATTCTATGCTGATGTATGCTTCTGAGTGTGACAAAGAGATTCCTGAAGCACAGTTATGGGGAGGAAAGCCTGCAAAGATGATGAAAGAGCTTTCTAAAGAAGAGGTTGAAAAGTATTTCAAACCATCAAATAAAAACAAAACCTATTACAAGAAATTCAAGAAAGAAGTTACAGAATTTATGAAAGATCCTAACAGGAATTTTTTCAAGATGCATTATGATGGGAAAAGAGAAAATCCTGGAAATGACTGGTGGAGAGCAAGAAATGTTTTTAGGATATTTTACAATGGAGCAATTATTGAATTATGCAGATTAATGCCTCATAATTTTATTAAAACATTATTATTGAAGGCAGCTGGGATTAAGATTGGAAAAAATGTTAAAATTGGCAAAGGAGTTGTATTTGACCATATTTATTGTGATACAATAACATTAGAAGATAATGTTAAGTTAGATGATTATGCTTATATTGACGGCCATAGTTATACAATAACACAAACAGTGTTTGGAAAAGTTGTTGTTAAGAAAGGAGCGCATTTAAAACATCATTCATTTGTTTCAACTGGAACAATAATTGGAGAAAATGCAGTATTAGAGCCGTATAGTGCAGCTGCGAAAGAAGTTCCAGCAAATGAAGTTTGGGCAGGAATGCCTGCTAAATTTGTCAAGAAAAAATGATTGAAGCACTAATATTTTTGAAAGTTCTGGAGCAAATAGCTAAAGAGAAAAAAGAGTTTGGAAAAGGAGCTGGGAAACCAACCTTTAGGCAGAAAATATCAGCTACAGTAAGAAATGCAGTAAATATAACAAGAAATGCTGTAGATAATACTGCTGGATATGGGATAGCTAAATATCAGAATCGTAAAACAAGAAGGGATTTTAAGCAAAATCCTGCACGCAAAGATAAGATTGTTTATCTTATGCATGGAATACTGCAGAATGAAGGAAGTCAATGGAGATTAGGAAAGCAGTTAAGAAAAGAAGGTTTTGAACCATATCATTTGAAAGGCCATCATAGTTTGCCTAGAAAACAAGATGCAGACAAAGCATTTGAGCAGATTGATGATTTTCAGAAAGATACTAAATTAAAAAATCCTTCTAAGAGAAGTGATCATTTCAGCGGACACAGCAGTGGAGCAGATATTGGAATTTATATGGCAGGAGATAAGAGAATTAAGAAGTATGGAATTGGCAGAGTTCAGGCAAGAGCTCCTGCACCGTATGGAATTAAATCACGCTCATTAGGACAGAAATTAATTATACCTTTTGCTCCTGCAGACAATCTTAAGAAAGTAGCAGGAAAAAAGCAAGCAATTGAAACAGTTAGGAGAGGAAAGCCGCATGTTCCTGTTGATGTTGTTGCTGGAAAGTATGATGATTTAATTCCTCCTAATGAGGCATATTACAAACATGCAAATAAGCATTATGTTATTGACCATCCTGATTCAACTCATTTTGGTACAAGCGGTGGAAATCCTGAGATGAATGATGTTTTTATTGATCAACTTAAGAAAAAACCTGGAAAATACAAAAAAGCTGCATGAAATCCAAACTAGACCTTCTAATAATTGATATTGATGATACTTTTATCTATCACAGGACTGTTGCTGCAGCAAATAGATTGTTTCTTAAGTTTTTGCTTAGAAAGAAATTTAATAAGTTTTATACAACAAAAAAATCAATTTTTCTTATACTTTTGAACTTTTATAGAATAAGATTGAATAAGAAAGTTCTGAAGCTTATCTGGACAGCTATAAAACTTCATCTTGTTGATTGTGTTAGAAGAGTAAATAATAGGTTTTTTAATGGCAGTAGTTGTGAAAAGATGATTAGGATATGGGCAAATGCTGTTGTTGATCTTAATGTAAGAGCAGATGATTATAAGTTTTCAAGTAGAGTGATTAAGGAAAATATTAATCAAAAGGTTTTGAAGATGTATAATTCTTTGAGGCAGTCAAAACCTAAAGTTGTTGCAATAACAGAACATTTTGCTATTGGTGAGGATGTTATAAAGAAGGTTTTAGGCATTGATATATTAAAGTCAAATGAATTTATAGTTAAGAAAGGAATGATAACAGGATGCTTGCTTAATGTTAAGCATTCTCAAGATAAGAAAAGGATTGCAGAAAGAATAGCAAAGAAATTCAAGTCAAAAAATATTGGAATTGTTATACAAGATTATGAAGATACTTCTTTGTTAGAGCTGAAGAATTTGAAATTTGCAGCGTATACGAAAAAATTAAAAAGATTTATAGATAAAAAGAAAAATATTGAATTATTACGCTTTTAAAATGAAAGATAAACGTTTAGCTACTGCAGAGCTATATGACAGTATAGTCTATAAAAGTAAAATTTATCGTATAGGTGATAAACCTTTTTTTGATTTAGTTAAGAAATTTGTAAAAAAAGGAATGACTGTTTATGAACCTGGTTGTGGAACAGGACTTATAACAAAAGAAATAGCAAAAATCAAAGGTGTAAATATTATTGCTTCTGATCCTTCTTCTGCATTGTTAATTGGAGCAAAGAAAAGATTGAGTAAATTTAACAATGTAAAATTAGTTAGAAAAAGTGCTATTGGTTTTAGAATAGAACCAGCTGATGTTATTGTGATGAGATATGTTTATCATCATATTCTTGATAATGAAAAGCAAAGATTTGTTAAAACTATGTTTAGTAATCTGAAGAAGAAAGGTAAAATGTTGATTCTTGATGAATTTATTCCTTATTATTCTAGCAAAAAAGAATGGAAAAAATCTTTAACTAATTATCATGATAAGAAAACAGAGATAGCATTGAAATTAAAAGATAAATTAACAGCTGATTGCGAGCAAGAATCAAAGAAATTAGGCTTAGCAAAAGTAGATGAATACAAAGTTCATTTGAAACTTTTTGAAAAACAGCTTAAGAACGCTGGTTTTATAAAGATAAGAAAATTTCTTGTTAAACATCCTAAGTTAAAAGATTCAAAACCTCTTGGAATGTATATTATAATTGCAGAAAGGTGATTAATATGAAAATTGATCTAATAAGTATCATGGAAAAAGTTGCTAAGAAAAAGCTAGTTAAAGTAGTTGTTTGTGAAGGATGGGATGAAAGATGCTTAAAAGCAGCTGATGATGTTTTGAAGAATAAACTTGCTTCTCTTATATTATTAGGAAATCCTGATGAAGTTAATGCAAAAGCAAAAGAGCTTGGAGTTGATATTAAAGAAGCTGAGATTGTTGATTATAAAAATTCTGATTTGAAAAAGGAATTAGCTGAAAAGCTTGTTGAAGTTAGAAAACACAAAGGAATGACATTAGACCAAGCTAATAAATTAATTGAAGATGAGAATTATTTTGGAGTAATGTATTGTTATGCTGGTCATGCAGATGCTGTTGCAGGCTCTGCTATTGGCTCAACAGCTGCTTTGATGAGACCTGCATTGCAGATTTTAAGAGAAAAAGGCAAATTAGTTTCTGAAGTTTCTACTTTAACTGATGTTAAAAATGACAGAACTTTTTTTGGAACTGACTTCAGCTTAAATATAGATCCTTCTGCAGAAGATCTTGCACAAATTACATTAAACGCAGTTGATGTTGTAAGAAGTTTTGAAATAGAGCCAAAAGTTGCTTTATTATCTTTTTCAACAAAAGGAAGTGGAGGAGATACTCCACAAACAGAATTAGTTAGAAAAGCGGTTGAAATTATGAAGGAGAAAGATTCTGAGTTATTAATTGATGGAGAATTACAAGTAGATGCTGCTGTAAATCCAAAAGTAGCTCCAAGAAAATGTCCTGATTCACCTTTGAAAGGAGAAGCAAATGTTTTGATATTTCCTAATTTAACTGCTTCAAACATATTTGCTCATGGACTAGGACAGTTTTCAGATATGACCTTGGATTTTACAATATTGTCTGGTCTTCAGAAACCAGTTGCAATACTTGGCAGAAGCACTCCAATGGAATCAGTAAGAAATATGATTGTCAGCTGTGCATTTCAGGTTAATGCTAAATAATTATTTTTTTGCATACTGCCACATAAATTCAAAGAATTTTCTGTAAGTGTCAGCTAGGACTTTGTTTTCAATAACAATTGCCATGATATTTCCTTCTATAGGCAACAGATTAACAACTAAATCTCCGCAGATATCAACCATTCCTAATGTTTTGAACTTATCAGGCAGATATCTTATATTCATTGTTGGATCATCCCATCCAGACTCTTTATGTGTTCTAGTAAACTCATAATAAAGTCCTCTTCCATGTATTTTTCTTTTTATTCTCTCTTTATTCCATATCTCATGCCTGTGTTTTAGGAATTTTCTGTTTATTCCAGCGCCTCCAATCGCGTATAGCATTTCTTTTTGATCAAGCATCATGTAATAAGCCTGCATAACACCTTCAGGTCCAAAAAAATGATGCACTTGCTGTTTTTCTTTTTTTGATTTGAAAGTATCTATTAAATCAGGCATTGCTTTGCTTAGCATTTCTTCTTTTTCCTGGAGTAATTTTAACAGCTGTCTTGGATTTGCAGCTTCATAAATCCTTTTTTTAGCCTGCATTATAGTGCTAATTAAACCTTTTTCTAATAATCTTTCAAGAACATCATAAGTATTAACTCTATGAATTCCAGATTTCTTAGTAATCTCAACAGCTGTAGCTGAACCTAATTTTAATAATGCTAAGTAAACTTTTGCTTCATTCTTGGTTAATCCTGATTTTACTAATATTTCTTCTTTTACGAGTTCCATAAGGTATAATAGCTTAAAGTATTTTATAAATCTTTTGTTTTTGTAGTAATAATAATAACTACACATACTTAAATAGAACTCTTATTACTTAATTAAAGTGATAAATATGCCTCACGCAATAGAATTAATGGAGCAAAGCAAAGTAAACCTGTTCAATATGGGTGATCTTTTGCTGGGAATTATAATTTTGATTTTAGTAGTTCTAGTTACCTGGATTGTAATATAGTAAGTTTTATATTTGAGAGGATATAGGGTAAAACAGAGGACAAATGAAAGCAAGTGATTTTCTGAAAAAAGAGTGGTACATCCAGGGAATTAATGGAGTTCCTGCTTTTATAGCAGCTGGAGCTGTTTCTGGCATATTAACTATGAAGAGATATTTAGGTTATTGTTATCCTAATTTTCTTTTGAATTTTGAGAATGATTATTGTGAATTTTGCTATTGCAGAGAAAGTTTACATATTGTTTGCGATGAATTCATGAAGAGGCATAAGAAAGACAAGGATTATATCTCAAAGATCTATAAAATAGGCAAGAAATTAGAAAAAAAAGCATTAGATTATATCAAGGATGAGCTGCCAAAGATTTCTAAATTAAGTGATAAAGAACTAGTTAAAGAATATCAAAAATTTGCAAACTTATTTTATGATTCTTTTGGAGCATCTCATGTTGTTGAGTCTGTTGCATTAACAACTGATGTTTTTATTAAAGATAAATTATTAGATGTCTTGCAGAAGTTGAACTTGGTTGAGAAATTCCCTGATTATTTTACTGAATTAACACAACCAACAAGGAAATTCTTTTTTTCTGAGTTTAATAAAAGCTTATTGAATCTAGTCAATAAGAAAAATAGTACTGATTTTGATAAATTAGTTGATGGGCATGTTAAAGATTTCCATTGGATAAAAGCAAGATGGGATTTAGGCCAGGAATATACTAAAAAAGATGTTCTTAAAGAATTAAAAGAATTAAAAAGCAGGAAAATAGAAGTTACAACTGATAAGCAGCTTAAGGATAATGCTGAGAAAAAGAAAAAATTGTACAATGAATTAAAATTAGATGAAAAATTCATTGATTTGCTTGAAATTACTGATTTTTTCACATTATGGCAGGATGAAAGAAAGATAATGATTCTAAGAGGAAATGTTGCAATGGAGAAATTTGTTCATGAATTAGCAAAAAGAGCAAAAATAAGTGTTAATAATTTGAAATATCTGCTACCAGACGAGTTAAAAGATTTAAAGAGCATAGATGAAAACATGTTAATTGAGAGAAGGAAAGGTTCTGTTATTCTTTATCATTTAAATCAAAGAATACTTCTTTCTGATGGAGATTATTTAGATTTTAGAAGAAACATGCTTAATCAGAGAAAAGAAGATGATGTTAAAGAATTAAATGGCATGTGCGCTTCTATTGGCAAAGCAATTGGAAGAGTTAAAGTTTGTTTGAATAAAGAAGATATTCCTAAGGTTAAACAAGGAGATATTCTTGTTACTTCTATGACAAGACCTGAATTTGTTCCTGCAATGAGAAAAGCTGCTGCAATTGTGACAGATGAAGGCGGTTTAACATGCCATGCAGCTGTTATTTCTAGAGAATTAAAGAAACCATGTGTAATTGCAACTAAAAATGCAACCAAAGTGTTAAAAGATGGAGATTTAGTTGATGTTAATGCCAACCACAGCATGGTAAAGATTTTAAAATGATAGATCCAAAAAAAGAGTTATTTAAGTGGGGGCCTATTGATGGAAGGCCGATTTATGTTGATCCTTTTGTAAGAGCTTTTGTTTCTTATCCTGGTTTTATAGATGGCAGCTGGCCAGATGCTCTTGGATTTTTTAAAGATGATAAAATAGTTTTTATTTTAAATGATGAAAATCTTAGGGATAGTGGAGAGAAGTTATTTAAGAAATATGTTTTGGATGAAAAAGAAGTGAAAAAAGGAAGGGATGGTTTTCTTAAAGCATGCAAGAAAGTTAAAGAATATGAGATAAAAGTGAATGAAGGGCTCTCTAAGCTTAGTGATTCTGAATTAAAGGATTTGTTTGTTAAATGGGATAAGGCCCATATTGATTTTTGGCATTGGGGTTTTTTGCCTGAATTAAGCAACTGGGGTGGAGAGAGGTTATTAAAGAAAAAGATTCTTGAGTTTAATAAACTCAATTTTATTGAGATATTTGAAGCATTAAGCGCTCCTGAAGATCTTTCTTTTTTCCAGACAGAAGAATTAGAACTAATGAAGATAAAATTAAGCGGTGAGCTTGAGAGATTAAAAGAGCATCAAAAAAAATATTACTGGATTAGGAATAGTTATGGATTTACTAAGGTTTTAGATGTTGATTTTTTAAGAAAGAAATTTCTGAAGAAGATGCTAAGAAGAAAATTGAAGAGATTAATAATTATGTTGATAATGTTAAAAAGAAGAAAGAAGCTGTAATTAAGAAATATAAGATAAGTTCTGATGTTGTTGAGATTGCTCAAAAACTTGCTTATTGTGTTTGGTGGCAGGATTATAGAAAGCAGTATATCTTCATCGCAAACCATATTGTAAGTGAATTTATGAAGGAGATTTCTAAAAGAAAAGGAATTGATTTTAAAGAGCTTTGTTATTATACTTCTCCAGAAATAATTGATTTATTAGGGAAGGATGTTAGAGTTAATACTAAAGAAAGATTTAATGGATATGTTATGTATTATCATGAAAGAAAAGATATTGAATATTTTGCTGGAAAGAAAGCAAATGATTTAGTTAAGCCATATATTGAAATTAAGATTGACAAAGATGCTAAAGAATTTAAAGGATTGGTTGTTAGCAAAGGTGTTAAGAATGTTGTTCAAGGAAAAGCAAAGATATTGTTAACACCTAGGAATTTAGAAAAAATGGAAAAAGGTGATGTGTTAGTTGCTCCGATGACTTCTCCTGATTTTATTGTTGCGATGAGAAAAGCGTCTGCTATTATAACAGATGAAGGTGGAATGACATCACATGCTGCAATTGTTTCTAGGGAGTTGAAAATACCTTGCATAGTTGGTACTAAAATTGCAACTAAATTGTTGAAAGATGGTGAAGTTATTGAGGTTGATGCTGATAAAGGTGTTGTTAGAAGGTTAAAATGAAATGGGATATTGATGAAACACATGGTGTTCTTTGGATTGGTCTTGAAGCAGCAAAAGCTTTAATGAATACTATGAAGAATAAGGTAGGAATAAGCTTCAAAGAGCACATGGTTTATGGAAATCATCATGTTTTTAAGTGGTGTACTTTAGAAAATGAAAATGAAAAAGTAGGTAATTTCTTGGTTAAAAAATTCAAAAATAAGAAGTTTGCAGAGAAATTCATAAAAGATTATAAAAATTTTGAAGGAAGCGCCATAAAAACATTAAACGAATTAGATAAAACTAATTTTTCTAAAGTAAGTAATGATAAATTATTTGATATACTCAAAAAAGCAACAGAGTTCTATATATAGAATTTTGACCGGGGTTTTATTATAGAGCCGATGGATTTTGTTCTGCCAGAGATGCTTAATAAAAGATTAAAATCCTATAATTATACTTTAGAAGAGATATCTGATGTTTTAACAATTGCTGATATAACTTTTATT
>JAHWIM010000053.1 GCA_019322535.1 Candidatus Woesearchaeota archaeon | reverse complement strand
GTTTAGTATTAATAACAGAATGGGATGAATTCAGAAATTTTAGTTATGAAAAAGTAAAAGAATTAATGAAAAAACCAAATATTGTCGATGGAAGAAATATGTGGGATACTGAAGATTTAGAAGAAGCTGGATTTAATTATATTTCTGTTGGAAGGTGATAGAATGAAGGCATTAATTTTAGCAGCAGGTTATGCAACTAGGTTGTATCCTTTAACAAAAGACAGGCCAAAACCATTATTAGCTGTAGCTGGAAAGCCAATGATGGAGTATATTCTAGATAAAATTGCCTCAATAGATGATATAACTGAAATTTTTGTTGTGACAAATAATAAATTCCATTCACATTTCGAAGAATGGGCTAAAAACTATGATCATCCAAAACCAATAAAGATTATAAACGACAATACAATGTCTGATGAAGATAAACTGGGTGCTGTTGGAGACATACAATTTGTAATAGATAAAGAAAATTTAAATGAGGATTTAATGGTAATAGCAGGAGATAATCTTTTTGAATTTGATTTAAAAGAGTTTGTAGAATTTTTTAAACAAAAAAAAGATAATACAATAGCAGTGTACGATGTCAAAGATATGGAGATAGCCAAAAGAATGGGAGTTGTAACAGTAGATGAAAATAAAAAATTAACATTCTTTCAAGAAAAACCCGAAAAACCAAACACAACACTAATAGCAATATGCTGTTATTTATTTCCAAAAGAAAAATTAAAAAGAATAAAAGAATTTCTTGATACAGGAGCAAAAAGCGATGCTCCTGGTTATTATATACAGTGGCTCTACAAGAATGATAATGTTTACTGTTTTATATTTGAAGACTCTTGGTTTGACATAGGCAACCTAGATCAATATAAATTAGCAAATCAAGTATACGAGAAAAAAGGTGAATAAAATGGAAGAACAACTAAAAGGAAGAAAAGTAGTAGTAACAGGAGGCGCAGGTTTTATAGGTTCTCACATTGTTGATAAATTAGTCAGCTTTGGCGCAGAAGTTACTGTAATAGACAACTTATATGGAGGAAAAATTGAAAATATTGCTCATGTAAAAGACAAAATAAAATTCATCAAAGGAGATATTCTTGATTTAGATTTATTAAAAAAAGAATTCAAAGATGCAGATTTTGTAAGCCACCAAGCTGCAAGAAGATCTGTACCAGAATCAGTAGAAGATCCAGATCCATATAATGAGGTAAATGTTGTAGGTCATTTAAGAGTACTGCAAGCTGCAAGAGATTGTAATGTAAAAAGAGTTACCTTTGCATCTTCTTCATCTGTTTATGGGGACACAGATAAATTTCCACAGCAAGAAACAGATTACCCAATGCCAATCTCTCCTTACGCAATAACTAAACTAACAGGAGAAGCTTATAATAAAATGTTTTTTGAGCTTTATGGTCTTGAAGCAGTAAACTTAAGATATTTTAATGTATTTGGTCCAAGGCAAGATCCATCCTCTCAATATGCTTGTGTAATTCCAAAATTCATTCTTGCTGTTTTAAACAACCAAGAGCCAACAATATATTGGGATGGTGAACAAACAAGAGACTTTACTTATGTAGAAAATAATGCAAATGCAAATTTATTAGCATTTTTATCAAAACAAAAAGTAGGAGGAGAAGTAATCAATATCTGCGCAGGTCAAGGTATAACAGTAAATGAAATCTTAAAACAAATAAATGAACATCTTGGTAAAAATATAAAAGCTAAATTTGAACCAAGAAGACCAGGAGATGTAAGACATACAAAAGGAGATTCTATAAAAGCCAAAAAATTACTTGATTATGAGACAAAAATTAATTTTAAAGAAGGTTTAATAAAAACAATTGAGTGGTTTAAGGCCCATAAGGATAGATATTAATCCAAATAACCCAAACTCTTTAATCTTTCTTTAACCTTTTTTTCTTCTTTTTCAGAATACACTTTTTCCCCCTCTTCTTTTAATCTTTCTACAACTTGTTCAAGAACGTAATTCACATACTCTTCAACATTCTTAAATTCACTTGACTTATCAACTCTTTTTTGTAATCTTTTTGCAATTTCCTTTTTTATCTCAATTTTCATTTTTACACCCCCTTATAATTTTAAAAAAATCAGTAATCTTTGGTTTTCCTAAATCTTTGAAATTTGTACTCCAAAAACCGTGCTCTGAATGATCTCCAAAAATACCCAATGCAGTCATTCCATGATCAGATAAAACTATCAATTTAACATCAGGCATTTTTCCCAGATCAGCAGCAATTTCATCCATTTCTTTGTATAGTATTTTCATTAAAGTTGTATTACCAAAATTTAGATGACCCATAACATCTATAACACTAAAATAACCTAATACAAAATCATGATTCTCCTTTAATGTTTTTAAAAACTGTTCTTTAATCTTTTTGTGATGATCAAAAGCATCTTTATTATATTCTTTTCTTATTTTTTCCTTTTCATCTTGATTTTCTGTTGCAAAAAACGATTTCAATAATTTCCTAGATCTCTCGTGAGCTTCTAAATCATAAGAAAAACCAGGAATATCTAACACAACAGAATTCTTAAAGTTTGAAAAAAAAGTTTCTTTTATGTCCCATTTTTTGTTCCACATCTCCTTATTTCCATCTTTTAAAACATCTTTTTCTTTATTCTCTCCAGTCATAAAACTGCTCCATAAAACCATTGTTCTTGGTTGTGAAAATTCAGAAATATCTGTTTTTCCATGATATTCTTGCTTCAAATTATTGCAGTTAAACTCTTCAACTTTGTCATATTCTAAAGCATCTATGGCTAAAACAACAATCATTTTTACACCCCTGTTATTATTCCGCCTGCACAAGTATTTAATCTTTCTAAAACAAATCTTCCTAATTCTTCTACTTTATTAAAGTTTTCTACTACAATAGGTTTATCTGTTTTTAATGTGACAACAGCTGCTTCTCTGTTCCTTATTTCATCTCTGTCTTTAATTTCTTCTAATGTTGAAGAATCAATGATTCTTCCAAATTCTTCTACTTCACATATTGCTTGCTGCGTAGAGCATTTTAAAATTATTCTTTCTCCTTTTTTCAAAGGGTCTTTTGACAACCAGAAAATCTGTGCTGTAAACTTATCTGTAACAGTTGGCTTGCTGTCTTCTTTGCAGATTATATTTCCTCTGTCTAAAAAAACTTTGTCTTTTGTAACAATTCCAGTCGCTTTTCCAGATTCAGCTTCTTTGATATTTTCTTTTAAAAATTCTTCAATAGATTCAATTGTTGTCTTTTCTCCAGAAGGCAAAACTACAATTTCATCTCCTGCTTTCAAAATACCAGTCTCAACTCTTCCTGCAATAATCCTTTTATCCCACATATAAATATCTTGAACAGAAAATCTTAATGGCTTATTATTATTTGATTCATTTGGTTTAAATATATCTAATGCTTCTAATACTATTGGCCCTTTATACCATTTCATTTTTTCACTTTTTTCAGCTACGTTATCCCCTTCTTTTGCAGAAATTGGTATAATATATGAAGGTTTAATCTTTATTGAATCTAAAAATTTAATTAATTCTTCTTTAACTTCTTCAAACCTTTCTTTTTTATAATCAACTCTGTCCATTTTGTTCATTACTACAATTACTTGCTTTAATCCCAACATACTTAAGATATAAGAATGCCTTCTTGTTTGTTCCTGAATACCTTCTTCTGCATCAACAATCAAAATTGCAGCCTCTGCTTGTGAAGCACCAGTAATCATGTTTTTAACAAATTCAACATGTCCAGGAGCATCAATTATTGTATATTCTCTTTTCTTTGTTTTAAAGAAGATTTGTGCAGTGTCGATTGTAATATTTTGATCTCTTTCTTCTTCAAGATTATCCATAATATATCCAAATTCAAGTTCTTTTCCTAATGATTCACATATTGCTTTAATCTCTTCAATCTTTCCTTCTGGCAATGAGTTAGTATCAAACAAAAGCCTCCCAATTAAAGTAGATTTTCCATGGTCAACATGTCCAACAATTACAAATTTGAAGTTTTCGTCTGCCATTTTACATATACCCCAATGCTCTTAATTTTTGCATTGCATTAGCCTCTTCTTTATCTTGTGCCCTTCCTGCTCTTTCTCCTTGTTTTGTTGTTTTTAATTCTTTAATTACTTCATCAATATCTTTTGCATCTGATTCAATTGGTTTACAACATGGAAAACAACCAATACTTCTATATCTGTAATATTTTCCATCTTTTCCTTTTTTAGCAAAATACATAGGAATAATTGGAATTTTCTCTCTCTTTATATACTGCCAAATATCTAACTCAGTCCAATGCAACATAGGATGAACCCTTATATGTTCTTCTTCCTCTGCTTTTGCTTTATATTGATCCCATAATTCTGGTGGCTGATTTTTATAATCCCATTTAAAATCTTGATTTCTTGGAGAAAACACTCTTTCTTTTGCTCTAACTCCATGTTCATCTCTTCTTATTCCTAAGAATAAGGCTCTAAATTTATATTCTGCAATTACATCTTTTAGTGCTTGAGTTTTAAGTGCAGTACAACAAGCAAGTTTGCTTGTATTGCACATACCTTCTGCTAATGCTTTTTTATTTTGTCCAACAATTAATTTTAAATTCCATTTTTTTGCATACTCACCTCTCCACTTAATCATCTCAGGAAATTTATAGCTTGTATCAATATGTACAGTTGGAAATGGAATTTTTCCATAAAATGCTTTTCTTACTAACCACAATAAACAAGAAGAATCTTTTCCAATACTCCATAATAATGCCACTTTCTTAAATTGTTTATATGCTTCTCTTATAATAAAAATACTCTTGCTTTCTAGTTTATCTAAATGATCCATTTTTCACCTCATAAGTAACCCAAATTCTTTAGTCTTTGTTTAATTTTAGCGTCATCTGATTTTTTAATAGCAACTTTTTCAGCCAAAATCATTCTTAATAAGAAAGTAACATATTCTGAAACAGAAGACATATCGGTGTTTTCAATATTACTTTTTATCCTTTCAGCCAATTTTGCTGGTATAGATACAATTGTTTTTTCTCTATCAAGCTCTTTAAATACAGAAATCATATCTTTTAACAGTTCTTGATAGTTTACATCTCTTCTAGCAGCCAATTGTCTTAACTCTTTTCTAAGATTTTCAGATAATTGAATAGTTGTTCTATTTTGCATATACATAGAATTATGTATATTGTATATAAATGTTGTGGAAATTGAAAATATTTATAAGGTGCAAATTAAAACTAATTATTATGGATAACCAGAATATAAAATCCTTAAAAAGACTTGCACATGGAGTAGGAATATCCCTCATTTTTGGTTTTATAGCATATGTAATTATGTTTTTATTTAAATTAATTGCAGCTAGATATTTTGGTCCTGAAGATTTTGGTCTTTTTTCACTTACTGAAACAATATTAGGGATATGTGTTATAATTGGTTTATTAGGAATTTCTGCAGGACCAGGACGTTACATACCAATATATAAACATAGAAAACAGTATAAAAAACTAGCAGGCTATTATAGTTTTATATTTAAAGTACCTGTTTTACTTTCAATAATCTTATCGATTTTGATTCTCGTATTTGCATCACAAATCAATTCTTTTTTTAATTTCCCTGAAAACTTTGTTAATCTTTTAAGACTTGTTGCTTTGATAATTCCTTTTTATGTAGTAAACCACATAATGTGGAATGTTTTTTTTGCTGAAGGAAAAATATTTAATCAAAACATTAGCAGAAATGTAATAGAAAGAGCACCTTTATTAGTGGGTATAGCAATAATCTATTTTTTAAAACTTAATGTTTTTTATTTGGTGCTTTTTTTCATAATTCCGATCTTTTTGGCTTTTGTTTATAATACAATAATATATAAGAAAAAAATACATTTTCCAGAAGTAAAAGAAAAAACATATCTTTGGAAAGATTGGTTTAGTTTCTCATTACCTTTATTTTTTACTGGTATATTCTCTTACTTTATACATTGGACAGATAATTTGGTTATAGGAAAATATTTAACACCGCAGAGCTTAGGTATATATAGTGTTGCATTTTCACTAAGTCATTTTTTATTATTTTTTACAACAATTTTTAATTTTATTTTCAAACCAATTATCTCAGAAAGGTATGCTTACAAAGACAAAAAAAGTATAACTTTTCTCTTTAGAAAATCACAAAACTGGATATTTAGTATAACATTGCCCATAGCTCTTCTTTTGATCATATTTTCCAAGCAAATCCTTAATTTAATTTATGGAGTAAAATATATCACTGGGTTTTTACCCTTACTTATACTAAGTCTGGGTTTTATAATAAATATTTATTTGGGTTTAAATACAAATATCCTCCAACTTCATAAAAAAACTAAATATATTTTTAAGGTAAATGTGTTTGTAGCTATCACAAACATAATTTTGAATATATTCTTAATACAACTTATTGGAATAATAGGAGCCGCAATTTCAACTTCATTTTCTTTATCTTTACGAAATATTCTCTTTTTATATAAAACAAAAAAGCTGGAGAAGCTACATTTCAGCTGGTGGACCAACTTCAAATTTTTAATAAGCGGACTTATTTGTGTTGCCATAGCTAAAATACTTTTTGTTACCATTCATTTTAATATCTATATTAAACTGATTTCTATAGGCTTATTATACTTTCTTCTCTATGGTATATTTTTAGTAATATCCAGGGCTTTTGATAAAGATGATTTTCAAATAATGCTAGCTATAGAAAAAAGACTTGGTGTTAATTTTGGTTTTTTTAAGAAAATAGTTATGAAATTCTATTGAAACTATATCCACATAAAAAATTATTTTTTGGCAATAGTAATAAATCCAGGAGTGAATAATTTTATTAATCCAAATCTAGCCCAGAATTTTATCCATTCAATACTAAACTTATGTTTAAAATCAAGTTTATATTCTTTCAGAACTTTATTACACTTCTTAATAACTTCTTTTTTATTATTGATATCTGCAAATTCATAAACATATTGGTAGTGAGGTATGGGTATGTAAAAATTAACAGTAGAAAAAAAATTTTTGAATATCTTTTTTAATGTCCAATAAGAATATATCTTTGCAATATATTTTTTTCTTTTTAATATTTTAAAAATAAAATCAGAAATTTTTTCCGGCAACAAAACCACAATTGGCCATTTATTGTTATGGGGATCTTTCAACCAAAAAACTGGGAACATTTTATTTTCTGTTCCTGAATAAAGGATTGTATTTTTTTTCATAAACTTTTTAATAGTTTTTAAGAACAAATTTTGACATTCATAAGCACTTTTATTTAAGTTTCCTGCTCTTAACCACTCAAAAACACCAGAAAGATGAATCACATCAAATTTATTTTTTGTTGATTTAATATAAAGTGCATTATCTTTTTTGATAATCACATTCTTCAATTTATTTTTTTTAACTCTTTCTCTTGTTATTTTAATTGGTTTATCTCCTGCATCTATTGAATGAACTTGCTTAAAATATTTAGCAAAATCTATAGTAAGACTACCATAACCACAACCAACATCTAATATTTTTTTATCATTAAGAGTTTTGAAATATTTCTCAAAAACTTTTATTATACTGGTTCCCCTACCTTTTCCTTTGATTAATCTTTCGAGTCTTTTAGATTTCATACAAACCTCTTCCTTAATACAAAGTCAATAAAAAACCCTTTAATTTTATCAACAAATCTCCTCTTTTTATAATAAGAAACTATTTGATATAACTCTTTTTTTAAATATTCTTTTTCCAAACTTTGATCAGGCCCATATCCCCTTGTAAAAGCATCTGAACATTTATTGTATTTATTCCACTTTAAAAAATTCTTAATTTGATGTAAGTGAATGCTTATTTTGAATCTAGAATAATCTTCTAAGGCTTTTTTTTTATTCAAACAAGGAATGTCCACGAGATAGAATAATCCATTTTTATAAATTACATCTTGTGCTTCTAGTTGCCCATGTGTTATATTTTTTTTATGTAATCTTTTAAGTTCTTTTCCAAATTCAAAAAATATCTTTTCCTTCAAATAATCTTTTAAGTTCTTTCCTTCAATAAACTCTGTGATCAAACCTTCTTTTTCTGAAAATGAAATAGGTTTTACAAATCTTATTTTGTTTTTTAATCTTAATTTTTTAATTTTTATAAGATTATTATATTCTTTTTTTAACAAGCATCTCAATTTTTTATTTTGCTTACAAAACTTTTTCTTGCCATTGGTAATTAAATAATATCGCCAATTTTCTCTTTTACCTAAAAACTTTTTTTTCATTTTTTAAATATTAATTTGATTTACAATATTTTTTTTAATTTCTTTATTTTTATGATAGAGTATTCTTCTTTTTGTAAATTTAGACTTTTTCTTAAATATTTCTTTTAAAACTCTCCCATCATAATCTTCAGGTATTGAAACTCCATACATATGAAGAACAGTCGGTGCAATATCATAAATATTTATTGAACCAATTTTTTTGCCTTTTTTTATATCAGGCCCATATGCAATAAAAATACCTTCTCTAGAAAAATTATGGGCTCCTTGCCATTTCTTACAATCTTTTTTATCTAATTTACCAATTAATTGCTTTATTAAAGAAATCCTCATTCTATATTCAGGATTAAGTAAAAAAACTATGTCGGGTATTTGTTTAAAATATTTCCCAAAAGGATAAATTTCTTCTTTTTTGTAAACTCTCTTGAATACTCTATTCCCTCCCTCATCTTTTATTTTCTTCATTTCTTCAATTAATTTTATCCTAAATTTTTCATAATCCCTTACATTCTTCTTTTTAATAGAAACCCCAAAAGCTTGAGAAAGATAAGCCTTTGTTTTTTTCCAATTAATACCAGGAACATTTGATGTCGCACTAAACAAGATTTGTTCTTCATCATTTTCTTTTTTCTTTTTAGAAATAACTAGTCTCATGACTTTTTCAATAAATTCATTTGATATTTTTTTTTCAGCAAATCTTTGAATATTTCCCCAGAAGATTCTACCTAACCTTCCACCCCTAACTTTCAAATATCCTTTATAGTAAAGCCAAGAATTCAAATGGAAAGTTTTTGTTGGATGAACATCAAAACCATGATCTGAAAAAATTATAATATTATATCCTTTAAAATTTGCTAAAAAATTTTCAAGATCATAATCTAATCTTTTATAAAATTCCAGTAGATTTTTTTTGTCTTTATATAAAAAATGTTGAACTCCATCTGTCGCTCCAAAATAAAATAAATAGAAATCAAACGTTTTTTTTTTAATAAATGTAATTATAGCTTTGATCTTTCTTTTATAATAGTCAATAAACCAATCTTTAATTTCTTTATTTTTAAAATGACCTGCATATAATTCACTAATATCTTTGTGAAATTTTTTAAAATTTTTTTTGTATTCTTTAGGATAAACAAATTCAGACTTATTTGAAGGCGATAAAATACCTGAAACCAAAATACCATTTTCTATTTCTGGAGGATAAGTTGTTCTCAGGTTGGTTATTAAAGAGTTAAATCTATTTTCACTTAAATAGTTCCAAAAAGGATTATACTTTTTAATATAATTAAAATTAATTAGATTACCGTCTGGTCTTGTAAAACCAAATATGCCGTGTTTGGCAGGACTTTTTCCTGTATAAAATGAAGGAATTGCAGGTGCAGTAAGACATGGAATTGTTGTGTTGTTTATTCCATATACTCCTTCGTCTATTATTTTCTTAAAGAAAGGCAATTTATCTTGCTCTATCCAAGGCATTATATTTTTCCAAGTTGCTCCGTCTAACCCTATTAAGATTGTTTTGTTTTTCATCCTAAATTTTTATTTCATTAAGAATTTTTTTTACTTTATTTTCTTTCTTATACTTTACTTTACTTTTTCTTAATCGAGAATTAGATTTAAAAATTTCAGTTAATACTCTACCATCCATTTCTTCTGGAATTAGTAATTCATACATATGGAGTATTGTAGGAGCAATATCATAAATATTAACTGAATCAATCTTAATATTCTTTTTTATATCAGGTCCATACGCCAAAAAAACACCTTCTTGCCGATGCGTGCCTGGGTGATTTGCATCGCTTTCTTTCCAATTATAAAAAATCCTTTTTTCATCAGTATACATATTACTTATTTCACATGCAAAATTATCTATTACAAAAGAAATATCTGGCGCAATCTTCTTTGGTTTTTTTCCATATAAATCCTGTTTTTTAAAAATTTTGATCGTATGTCTATTTTTTTTGACAAATTTTTTAAGCTTACATCTTATTTCTTCAGTGTATCTTTCAATATCTTTTTCTGAGAGTTTACCATCTTGAAAACGCTTATCATTAAAATATATCTGTCCCAAACACGTATTTTCAAATGATGGAAAACATATTGTTTTTTTCCAATCTATACTTAGATTTTTAAATTTAATTAATCTTTCATCAATTTCAAGATTCTTATATATTTTATTTAAATATTTACGAGGCATTATCTTAAAAATTAAATTATATAATCTAAGTTTTTTAAGAACAATTTTTATATTTTTGATATTCAGATATTTGGCTTTTTTTTTATTTTTAAGAACCAAATATTTTTCTTTAATTAACCATTTTGTTAAACTAAAACAAGTTTCTACTTTACCAAATCCGTGATCTGAGACAATTATCAGATTTAGATTTTTTTTATAAAGTTGACTTAACCTTTTATCAAAGTGAGAATAAAATTTTTCTATATAATTTTTACCTGGCTCGTAATCACTATGGTCAACATCAAAATAATTATATAAGTTATGTTGAATATTATCTGTAACAAAAAATACCCCCATAAAAAAATCAAACTTTTGATTTAATAAATATTTAAAAAGTTTATATCTTTCATCAAGATTTTTCAAGGAATTATTAAAATATTCTTCTTTTGTCTTACTAGGCAATAATTCTATATTATAATCAATATTTTTCTCAAGTTTTTGTTTTATCTCTTTTGGATAAGTGTATATAGAATTTTTATCTGGAGTATATGGGCCAGATATATAAATTCCATTTATCTTTTTTGGGGGATAACTACCAGGTATATTTGCAATGATTATCTTCATTTTTTTGGAAAAATATTCCCAAAAATCTTTATCATTAAAAGGGTACTTTGAATTGCAATATTTTACAGTATAATCTTTTTCGAAAACACAAAAACCATATCTACCTAATTTCTCTGGTTTTAAACCAGTAGTCATCGTCTTCCAAGCAGGACTAGTTAGAGGAGGCAATGTGCTTTTAAGTATAGCTTTCACACCTTTTTTTACTAAATTTTTCATAAAAGGCATATATCCTTTAGACATCAACTTGTCCAGAATATCCCATGTTGCTCCATCTAATCCTATTAGAATTGTTTTGTTTTTCATTCTATTTTTTTTGCTATAATCAGAATATTTGAATTCCATTTAGGTTTAATCTTAAATACCAATTGCATGATTTTTCCTTTTAGTGTGCCATAATCATTTGTATAATAAAATATTTTAATTATTCTAAAATTGTATCTTTTTATTAATTGTTTTAATGTTCTTTCATCAAACCAACAACTATGCTCTTCAAAAGCCCTCCTACTAATCCCAATTAAATTATAGAGAGAAAAAACGTTAGGAGTATTCAATATAATTATACCTTCTTTCTTAAGATTTTTTTTTACAGATTTGAAAAATCCTTCAAAATTTGTCAAATGCTCAATTAAATCTCCAGCCGCAATAACATCAAATTTTTTCTTCAAATCAAAATTTTGTGCATCTCCAATAAAAATATTATAGCCTTTTTTTTTAAGTTCCTTAGCCCTATCTTCATCAATCTCTAAACCCATGGCTTTGGAAGATTTTGCAATAAATTCATGCAAAAACCTGTATCTTATATCTCCTGGACCTAAATCTAGTACTTGTTTGTCTCTAATATAAGGGTAAATTAATTTTCTTCTTTTATCAATTTCTTTTTTTAATTGAAACATTTTTTATTACCTCTTTCCAATATTTTATAATTTTTTTAATATTATGTTTTTTCTTAGCATAATCAAATGCATTTTTGCTGAAAGCATTATAAATTCGTTTATTTTTTAGTAATAAATCTAATTTGTTCTTCATTAAATTAAAATTATCATTGCATACAAAACCACATTTATATTTATTTAAAAAATTATCAGGATTTACATTCAAACTCAAAATAGGAGTTTTGTTCTTTGCAGCTTGAACAAAAGTGTTTGGAAAACCCTCATATTTAGAAGTATTTACAAAAACTTTGGCTTTTTTAAAATATTCATTTATTTTATTAAAAGAAACATTTTCAAAAAATTCAACATTTTCAATATTTTTTGCTCTTTTAGATACATTCTTCCAAAATTTTTTTTGAGAACTCTTAGGCAAAACCATAATAAATTTTTCATAAGGAAAATCTTCTGCCAAATCTAAGAAAATATCAGGCCTTTTCCATTTATCAGATCTTCCAATCCACAAAACAAATTCTTTAACTTTAATTTTCATAGTTTCAATCTCATAACCACTTTTAACCACTTTAATATTTCTAATTATTTTATTTTTCCAGCGATTCAATAATTTTATTTGACCATAATTTTGTGCAATTATATAATCAGTTCTATTCAAACCATAATTATACATTTTTCCAAAAATACCTTTTGCCGCAAACTCTCCATTTATATCTATCTCATGAGCTATTGAATAGATGAATTTTTTATTATACTTCTTACAATAAAATGCACAAATCCCAGTTTCAGGGGCAGCTGATCTTTGAATAACAAAATCAGGATTTATTTTTCTTAGAACCTTATAAAGAACAAAAGGTCCCCTGATATAGTTTATTATTTTTTTTGCAACTGGATAGGATTTATGAACTTTAACATCAAAATATTTCTCAGTTTTTCTTTGTCCAAAATCTGCGACAATAAAATTAACATCAAATTTCTTATCTTTAGCCAATTCTTTGGCTATTAAATACATCTGTACTTCAGACCCTCCAAAAGTCCTTTTACATTTAGGATTAAATAAAGGATACGCAAAAGTTGAAACAAAACAAATTTTTATTCCTTTATCCATTTCTCCCACCATAAATTAAACATCATTATTGTCCAAATTATTCTTGAATAATCTTTTGCCCAATGCTTTTTATTTAAATTCTTTTTTATTTCCTTTGAATAATTTTTATAATCAAATAAACTATGTTTATCAAAATTTATAACATATCTTTCTACTAATTTTTTTAATTCATTTCTAAAATAGTATTTTAATGGAACTCCAAATCCTTTCTTTTTTCTATAAATAATTTTTTTTGGAAGTATTCCCTCAAAAGCCTTTTTCAAAATCCATTTACCTTCCTTTCCTTTTAATTTGAATCTAGAATCAATTGAACAAGCCAATTCAATCATTTTATGATCTAATATAGGCGGTCTTGATTCAAGGCTATTAGCCATAGAAGCTCTATCGACTTTCGTCAGAATATCTTCTGCTATATAATTGTGTAAATCAATATCAGATGCTTCATTGAGAAAATGTTCTCTTTTGAATTCTTTTGCGTATTCTTTATAATATTTATAAGGCTTCTCTCCTGTAATATTTTCGAATTCATTTATATCAAGATAACTCATCAATCGAGCAAATTTTTGACTTCTTTTTAAACAACCTAATTCAAAAAAAGCTTTAGGTAATATTAAAAATTCAGAATTAAAATTTTTTAATAGCTTACACATTAATTTATTCAAAAATTTTGGATAATATTTTTGTAAATTTAATAATCTATATTGTTTATAAGAATTATATCCTCCAAACAATTCATCTCCTCCATCCCCTGATAGAGAAACAGTTACATGCTGCCTTGCCACTTTTGAAACAAGATAAGTAGGAATCATTGAAGGATCCCCAAAAGGCTCATCGTAATGAAATACAAGTTTAGGAATAAGTTTTCTCACATCTTCAGCAGTAAACTTAATTTCATGATGTTTTGTTTTAAATTTCTTTGAAACAATATTAGCATATTTAGATTCATCAAATCCTTCATAATCAAATCTTATTGAAAATGTATTTAAATTCTTTTTATATTTTGAAATAAATGCAACAACAGATGAGCTATCCAGCCCTCCAGAAAGAAAAGCTCCAACAGGAACATCTGCAATTAATCTTTTTTTAACAGATTCTTCAAACCTTTGAAGAATTAATTTTTTAGCAGGCTTTTCATTTTTAATTTTAGAAGTAATTCTTATGTCCCAATATTTTTGATATTTAGCGATTGTGTTTTTCTTTAAGTTAAAAACCATATAATGACTAGGTTCTAGTTTATAAGCATTTTCAATTATGCTCTGTTTTCTAGGAGTATGTCCATACATTAAATAATAATTTAAAGCAAATTTATTGATTTTCTTTTCAACACCTGATTTAAGTATTACTTTCAATTCAGAACCAAAAATAAACTTTTTACCATCAAAATAATAATAAAGAGGATTTATTCCTATTCTATCGCGAGCAATAAAAAGAATTTTCTTCTTTTTATCATATAAGCAAAATACAAACTGGCCGTTTAGTTTATCCAAAATCTTAAAACCATATTCTTCATAGCCATGAATAATCACTTCAGTATCAGTTTTTGATTCAAATTTGTGTCCTTTAGCAATAAGGCCCTCTTTTATCTCTTGAAAATTAAAAATTTCTCCATTATATGTCATCCAAATACTTTTGTCTTCATTGCTCATTGGTTGTTTTCCTTTCTCACTTAAATCAATAATGCTCAATCTCCTATGCCCAAGAGTTACACCACTGTCAGTATAAAATCCCTCTCCATCAGGACCCCTATGTTTAATAAGATCTCCCAATTTCTTAGCCAATCTTCTGTCTTCCCAATTAAATCCCAAAATACCACACATTATTTATACAACCCCTTGTATTTTTCAATTGTTTTTTTAATAGAAAAATCTTCTTTAACCTTTTTATAAGCATTTTCACCAAACTTTTGTCTAATTTTCTTATTATCAATCAAATAATTTATTGCATTAGCAAGATCTACATGATTTTTTTGTTTTACTAATAACCCTTCTTTCCCATCTTTAATCAATTCCCTATTCTCAGCAATATCTGTAGTAATTATAGAACATTTAGCTGCCATCGCTTCTAATATTGCATTGGACATTCCTTCATATAAAGTTGGTAGAACAAACAAATCCATTATTTTAAGCAGTTCAGCTGTATCCAGTTGTGCTCCTAAAAAACTAACCTTATCTTGTATATTCAAACTTTTGACCAAATTTTTAAGTGTTCTTTCTTCTTTACCTTTTCCTATAATCAAAAATATACATTTAGGATTCTTTTTTATTACCAAAGGAATAGCCTTCAACAAATATTCATGTCCTTTTTGTTTTCTTAATTTAGCTACACAGCCAATTACCAACCTGTTCTCTATCCTTAATTCTTTTTTCTTTTTTTGCTTATTAACTTTCACATTAAATTTATTAATTTCAATTCCATTTTGAATAACCTTTATCTTTTTCGTCTTAATTTTTTGTTTTTTAACAAGGTAATTACCAACAGCCTTTGAATTTGGAGTATAAAGATCAACTATAAAAGAACTCATTCTATCTAAAAAATTCAAAAAAGGTTTATCAATATGTTTATTCCTAACAGAACAAATTATCTTTTTAACTCCAAATAATCTTCCAAAAATCCTTCCAAATAAATTTGAATGTATTAGATAGGTATTTAGGATATCAGGTCTTTCTTTTTTTACAACTTTTCTAAATCTTAAAATAGTTCCTAAAAGATTAAGATGATTTAATCCAAGATAATAAACTTTTACCCCTTTTTTCTCAATCTTTTTTCCTATTTCATTATTATTAGTTAAACTACAAACAACATTCTCATTTTTAAGATTAGGCAAAACCTTAAGAAGCATATTTTCTGCTCCTCCAATACCTAATCCTGTTATTAAATGCAATACTTTCATTTATTTCCTCTGTATAAATTCTTATATTTTATAACAATCTTATTCCAGCTAAAGTTTCTAATCTTTCTCAATCCCTCTTTTCCGAATTGTTCTTTTAATTTTTTATTCTTAATCAACTGCTCTAACTTTTCAGCATAACACTTAATATCTTCCATTTCACACAAAAATCCAGTTTTTCCATCTTCAATCAAATCAGTTGTACAAGGAATATTACTGCTGATAACAGGCAGTCCAGAACTCATAGCCTCCATAATAATTCCTGCCAAACCTTCTCCTCTGCTTGGCAAAAACAAAACATCTGCAGATTTAAGAACATTAGGCACATCTTTTCTCCATCCAGTAAATATAACATTCATTTTTATTCCTAGTGATTTTGCCATTTTTTTATATTTCTGTTTTGCAGGACCTTCTCCAACCAACAACAATTTTACATTTTTTTGTTTTCTAGCTAATTTTTTGATTGTATCTAACATTATGTCAATACCTTTTCTTGGCACAATCAGTCCAGCATAAAAAACAACAAAATCATTTTTTCTTATACCTAATTCCCTTCTGTTTGTTAGTTTAGCATTCTTAAATTTCTCAATATTTATACCAGTAGGAACTATACCAATCTTTTTCTCTTCAACACCAGCTTTTTTTGCATGTTTAATCATACTCTTTCCATAAACGTGTATTTTATTAGGCACAGAGAATATAAACCATCCAAAGATTCTAGTATAAATCTTAAAAAGAATGTTAGTTAAAAAACCAGGATAAAAAGAATAGCCAGGAAATGTATCACAAGTCATAATTAATTTTGTTTTTTTCCTAAATAACTTATAAAATAAAGTGAAAAATGAGTTAATGTAAAAATAAGTCCACATATGGATTATATTATATCTAAAAAAAATTCTAAAAAGATTAATAAAAAACACAGGAGTTATAGGGATTGGCCATTCAAAATTAATAAAAGGGATATTAATTGCAGAATAAGAATAAATCTTTGCTTTTTTTAATGCCTCATCACTGTGCCATCTTTTCTCTGGTTGTTTGAAAGGCTTTTTAGGAACAAATATTGCCACCTCATTATCATTACTCAATAGTCTAATAAGTTCTGCAATTGGCCTTCTTACAAGAAAAGTAGGATTTATATAACATATTTTCATTTCTTTAATTCTTTATAAGCTATTCGTCTTACCAGTTCTTCAACTCTTCTCTGGGTTTTTTTTAGTAAAATATAATTGACAAATATCATTCCAATTACAAAAACAAAACCCAACATAATAATTAAATCCATAGTACGTTGGAGATTTAATGTTTCAGCAAAAGGTGCCAGAATATTAGGAAACAAAGTTATAATTATGAAACAAATCCACAATAAAACCCAAAAAATATATTCTTTTGCAGTAAATTCTTTCCTCTTTTGAGATAAAAAAGTTAAATAAAACATAAAAAGTGCAAATAAAACTCCTAAAATCTGTATTCCAAGTAACATTTTATTCTTTGAACCTCCATAAAAACATATTTAATACAATTTTTATCCCATCAATCATAGTAGTGCCTTTGTATTTTTCATTATATATTGTTTGGATTTGTATTTCACCATACTTAAGATGATGTTTTCCTGCATTTGCTATCATTTCACTTTCCATAGCATAATCTGTTGAATTCCATCTAACTATCTTATAGGCCTTGGCTGTTAATGCCCTATATCCACATTGTGTATCTCTTAAATTCATCCCATATAATAATTTTGTTACAACATTAATAAACTTATTTCCAAATCTCATCATAAAAGGCATTGTTTTTGTGAATTTTCTATATCCAAAAACTATATCTTTATTATCAAGCGCAGCAATAAATTGAGGCAACTCATGTGGATCATGCTGACCATCTGCATCAATTAAAATAATTTTTTCTGCACCATTTTTAATTGCAAAATCACACCCTGTTTTAGCTGCAGCTCCTTTTCCTAAATTGATTATATGTCTTAAAACAGTTGCTTCTTCTCTTTTTGCAATTTCATATGTATTGTCAACACTGCCATCATCTACAACAATTATATTATTATAACCAAGATTATTTAATTCTCTTAACACATCTCCAATTCTTTTTTCTTCATTATGTGCAGGCATAACAACAAAGATGTTCATTTTGATTAACTCCTTGACTCAAAGAAATTTATACTATTTATAAAGCTTTCTATTTTTAACTAATGAGTAGTGAATTATGGCCATTTAACTTTCCAAATATAAATATTTGTTCCAGCAACACCCCTTTCATGACTAAATAATTCAAAATACTTACTTCCAACACCTTCAAAGAAAAACAGCCTAGTAAAAGTACTTCTAGCAAGTTCAGGAGCCATTACTACACTTTTATAAGAATTATTTCCTTTCTGTATCAAAGCAGCTGAATATGGTACTGTTTTTCCTTCAAACTTCTTTTCAACCAGCTCATTTCCTTCAAGATAGACTAGAGATGTAGGTAACACAGCTCCTTGATTAACTCTAATTAGAGTATAATAATTACTTAAATTAACCAGAACCCCGTTGCCGCAGATAACCATATCATCTTCAACACCACAATCAGAAATACCACCAGCATAACTTGGCCACGGCGCGATCCAGTTATTAGCCTCTTTATCTGTAGTTATTGCTTGAACATCATAATACATCTGGTCTGCTTGTTCTTCAGTATAATCAAATCTAGTTTTCAAAAATTCTATACTTTTGTCTCTATTATTTCTGTAATCCCTTTTCTTTAAAGTATTGAAAATCAATGCTTTGTTAAAATCCCAACTTCCAAAATGAGCCCAAACACCACTCTTTCCAATCATATCCTCGCTAGTGATATAATAATTTTCAGGAGGATCACAATGAGTATATTTTAAAACAAGTTCTGCCCTTTCTTCAGGAACATATTTTAACAATTCCTTTTTAGCATCTTCTTTTGACATCAAAATTATTTTATTCAGAATTTCTACAGACTTTGGAGTATCATTTAAAACACCTGTTTCATCTATTTCATTCACTATTTTTCTCCCTGGGGCTCTTTCAATACCATTTAAAGCATAAAATGCATTATTATTTCCACAATCAACCATCCTCAATATTCCAACTGCCATTTTTTCATCATTTGTTAAAATGCTCTTACCAATCCAATGAGCCATATGTTCATCTTGTCCAGCACCATCAAAAGTAACAGATCTATCTGCAAGAGTAATGAACCAATGTCCAAAATCCCACCAACTGTTAACAATAGCATCAGGAGCAGACTCTTCTTTTATCTTAGTTAAACTATCCCACCAAGCATCATTCATGCTTGGAACTTCTCTTATAGCAGTTGCATATCCTGCTTTAATTGGACCAATTAGTAACAAAGCAAGTAAGATAGCAACAACAACACTTGAAATTTTTTTGTCAACATGAATCTCTTTCTCTATCCATCTTGTTATATATCTATAAATAATACCACAAGCAACACCAAACGCAATAGCAAAAGCAGGAACCAATAACAAGATAAATCTTAACCCCTTAGTTGAAGCATAAATAGTTGCTCCAAACCAGATTATAAGCAATATTCCATATTTTATATGGCTTTTTTCTTCTTTTTCTTTTGTAATAAATGTTAAGATAATACCAATAATTGCAATTAAAAACAAGAATTTTCCTCCTATTTGTTTAATTGTTGTGCTTAAAGAAGCAGGATTTAACTCAGCAACAGTTGTCTCAACTTTTGGCCAAATTGTTGTTTTTGCAACAGCTTTAATTTGAATAAACTTTATTGGTTGATTAACTATATTTGTTATAAGTGTTACATTAAAAATTAAAGCAAATATAATAAATACAGCCAAAACACTTCCTGCTATAATTAATATATCTTTAATTGCCTCTAGTTTTAAAAATTCTTTTATGCCTTCTTTTTTTAATATATGAAAATTAATAACAATCATATAAACAAAATAAATGCCCATCGTAGCAACAATAAAACCAGCAAGATACCAGTAACCTTTCCAAGCAGTTGAATATAGCCAAATTAAAAAACCAGTTAATAAACCAAATCCAATTTTTTTCTTTAAATCTTTAGTATCAAAAGCTGCTAAAAATACCCATGCAATAAGCAAAGGGAAAAATACATTGTAAGCATCAGTGTCAGAAAATCCACCAGCTGTTCTGTTAATAAAAGCAGAATGTACTCCAATTAACATAGCAGCGAAAAATCCTCCAAGATCCCCTCCAACCTTCTTACCTAAAAAGAAAGCAGGAATTACTGATAAAGCAGAAAAAATTACTGGAATTAAGAAAGCAGCTCTCATCAAATTAATATCATCATTAAAAAAATACATTATCTTATATAAAATAACAATAGCAAAATCATGAAATCCTGTATCAACTCTTGAACCAATAGGAGCCATTCTCTGACCATCCCAACTTATTTTTTCAGAAAAGTCAACATTTGGATACATCAATATTTTATCAGTCCAGTCACCCTCACCACCAACATACTCTGTTCCAGCAATACTGTAATCCAGATAATTTCTAGCATGCCTTAAATAAAAATATGGATCAATAGCCAACAAATAAGTATATCCATTTTCATCCTGAAAATGTTTCTTATATTCCTCAGAAATTCCTTTAATCTGTGAATTAAGATCTTTTTTTTGTGTTCTTAAAACCTCTTTAAGCTGGCTCTCAACTAAAGTATTTTTGTTAGCTTCAGGAAGATTAGGATACTGTTTATCAACACTAGCTTTTACCTCACTTCTTATAAAATTATAAACAGTATCTTCTGCCCATTTTTCAGTTATTGGTAAATCAGCAGACTGCATTCTAAAATTAACAGAAAAAAACATTGCAATTAAGATACAAACAACAGGAATAACAAATTTATTTTGTTTAAAAAAATTTAAGATATCTTTAAATTTGCTCAAATCAAAAGCAAGTACATCAGATTTTTCTTCAGTTTTTTTAACTTCATCAGCAATTTCTTTAACATCACTTTCTGCTTCTTTTAATTTATTAGCTTTTAATTTTTCTTCAACTTTTTTAACTTCTTCCTCTTCTTCTTTAGATTCTTTGATTAATCCCTCAGCTTTTTGAGTCTGTTCTTTAGAGCCTTTTTCTTTAGCTTCTTCTAATATTTTCTTTTCTTCACTAATATCCTCTTTTATCTCAGCTTTAATATCTTTAATTTCAGATTCTATTTCTTTCTTTTCTTCAGTCAATAAATCCACCCCAAAGATATCCTAAAAAAACACAGATTCTTTATAAATTTTGTTAAATCTTTTTAATCATCTCTGAGAAATCATCACTAATACAACGTTCATACCTGTAATATCTCTTAATAAAAAACGAAAATATTATAAATCTTTATTTTTTTTTGTTAAATTGATGAAAATAAATAAAAAAATCATTAAAAATATTTTAATAATAGCCCTAGATACTTTAAGGCAGGATCACTTAGGGTGTTATGGTTACAAAAGAAACACTACTCCAAATCTCGATAAATTTTCAAAAAAATCTATATTATTCAAAAATGCGTATAGTGTCTCAAGCTGGACGGCACCTTCTTTTGCCTCTATCTTTACATCAGTTTTACCTTCTAGACATAAGGTTATTAGATATGGTTGTTTAAAGAAAATATCAAAAAATCTATCAACAATTACTGCAAAATTAAATAAAAAAGGATTTCTCACAGCAAGCTTTGACGGGGGAGGCCATGTCTCGGATAAATATGGTTTTAAAAAAGGATTCAAGATATCTTGTTCAAAAGGAGTATACTTTAAACATAACCTTGATGAATGTATTAAATTTATAGAAAAGAATCATGCAAAAAAGAAATTTATTTTTTTACATGGATTTGATTGCCATCGTCCTTATGATCCTCCTAAAGAATTTGATATATTCTTAGGAAATAACAAAAGCAATTATAATGTTCTTGAACTTTATTCCGGAAAAAACGCCCCCATTCCTAAAATTAGAGAAGACTTCGAAAAGATAATATCTAAATATGATGGGAATATTAGGATGGCGGATTATTATATAGGTAAATTTTTTAGATATCTTGAAAAAAAAGGATATTTCTCCAATTCAGTTATCTTTATAATCTCAGATCACGGAGATGAATTTTTTGAACATAAACATTTTGATCATATACGTAGCTTATATGAAGAAGTGGTAAAGATTCCACTTATTTTATATTACCCTGGAATTAATCCAAGTGTAATGGAATATCCTGTTTCTATCATGGATATAGGGTCGACCATATGCGAATTTTTGAATATAAAACTTCATCATAATGATGGAATATCTCTTTTAAATCCAAGAAAAACAAGAATAATTTTCATGGAAACCGGACTTATGGAAAATACTACAAACTACCCCTCATTAATAAGGGCTATAATCAAAAAAAATAAAAAAATGATCTTTAATAAAGATATGCAACCAATTGAATTATATGATCTTGAAGATGATAAAAATGAACAAAAGAATCTTGTAAATAACACAAAATTTAAAAAAGTTATAAGTAACCTAAATAAAATTATGATCAGCCAGAAAATATTCATAGAAACAAAATACGAAGACTTTGAAGAAGAAAATAAAGAAGACTTTGAAGAAGAAAATAAAGAAGACTTTGAAGAAGAAACAAAAAAAAGATTAAAAAGTTTAGGCTATTTTTAAATTAGTTCACCGTATTTTGTAATATAATTCCTGAATAGGATTATGTATTATATATTTAAATTTTGTTAAAAAAGCTTTTTCATAAAAAACAAAAATCTCGGCTCGTTAAACAGTAATTTAAGCATTAACTTAGAAGGATATTCTCTATTTGAATTTTTCAAAACACTTTGTACTTTTTCCCCCCTAACTAGTTTAATCAAATAACTAAAATCTTTATCATTAAATCTGTTTAATATGCTTCTGATCTTTAAATGGATAGACAGTTCTTTATTCAATTTTTTCAATCTTTTTGTATAATCTTTTCCATTAATAATACAATCAGCTAATATCTTAGCAGCCTTTAATCCAAAAACCAAGCCTCCGCCAGTTGTTGCTTTTACCTGTGTTGCAGCATCTCCAACCAAATACATCCCTCTTTCCTGGACTTTTAATTTCTTATCATAAAGAGGCATTAGCCCAGCTTGCTTATTGATAATATCATTGTTATTTATCTTTAATTTCTTCAACAGCCTGTCAAAACATCCTTTAACATCTTTTTCACAAGCTAAACCTATTCTTGCAATTTTCTTTGATTCTGGAACAACCCAAGCAAAAAATCCAGGGCAAACATCACCAAAATAAGTTATATGCTGATTATCATCAAAATTCCCTTTAATTCTAGCTTGCAGCCCCACATAGTTCCTTCTTTTAATTTTGTTAATCTTCTTTGCAATAATAGAATTAGGACCATCAGCTCCAATTATAATATCTGCCTTAACTCTAACCTTTCCTTTCTTGCTTTTAATAAAAATCTCATTCTTACCAATATCAATAACTTTAGCTCCATGAATTATTTTTGCACCGCTTTTAACAGCCAAATCAGCTAAATGTTTATCAAATTTAACTCTATCTAACACATACTCATTTATACCCACTTCAACAGAATTATTATAAGAACAAACCCTCGCAATATTTAATCTATTTAAAATAAACTCTTTCTTTAATTTCACAACACTACTCAATTCTTTTGTTACAAGGCCAGTGCACTGTATTGGTTTGCCAATAATAGCATGTTCTTCATATATTGCTACATTTCTACCTTCTTTAGCTAATAAATACCCTAAAAAACAACCTACAGGCCCAGCCCCCACAATAACTATCATAAACAAGAGGAAAAAACCAGGTAATTAAAAATCTTTTGTTAGAAATCAAACAAGTTAATAGATAAAATTAAAATTATAAAAAAAGAATTAATAATAGTTTTGTTCGTCTTCTTTTTGCTCTTCTTCAAGATCTTCTTCTTCGTTGCCTCTTAATCTACTGAATCCGATTATTAATCCAATTACAAACAACAGTACTACTAAAACAACTAATACGATCTCTAGTCCTTTCTTAAATCCACTCATGCCGCTTGCTCCCTTTGCAACATTTGCTTTAAGTACAATTTCTTTCAAAAGCTCGTCTCCGCTTTTTATTTCCACACCAAAGGTTTGTTCTCCTTCAGATGCTACTTCTTTTGCTGCTACATAAACATAAACTATCTTTGTTTCTCCTGCGCCTAAAACAACTACGTTAGGATTAACTCTGATTTCAGCCCAGTCTCCAACATTTACTCCAATAGTATATGTTCTGCTTGTTAATCCACCATTTGTTAAACTTACAGGATAGATAACTCCACTTTCTCCTGCAACAACATTCTGAACTTCTCCACCAACGTTTATGATTGTTTTTCCTGATGCTTTAGTTGCAGCTACACCTGTATCTGAAACAACAGTTACTTCATATTCTTCTCTTACTTCATCATCGCCTTCATTAAATTCAACAGTTACAACTGCTTTGTATTCACCAGGTTGTGCTTGAGCAGGAACTCTCATCCAAAGCTCTTCGCTTGTTACACTATCATCAGCTTCAACATCATCAATATAATCTGCTGCACTAATTCCTAAATCAGGAATTTCAACAGTTACTTTAACATCTTCTTCATCAAATTCACCAATATTCTTTAATCTTACACTTGTTAACAAACTTCTTCCAGCTCTGACTTCTCCATCAGGGCTAAAAACAACGTCTTTTATTTTAACACCATGTCTAACAGGTCCAACTTCAAGAATCAAATTTTCAACTACTTCATCATCTTTTCTATTTGCAACCTCAATTCTTAAAGCATATTGATCAGAATCCATTCTATCTGGTAAGGTCAATTCCAATTTTTTGTAATAACTTCTTCCATTTTTGATAGTAAAATCATTTGTTTGGTCATTTGCTCTTTCTCTATCATGTTCAAGTCCTCTAACTTCAGCTTCAACAGAAACATGCTCATCATCTCCTGTTGCACGCACTTTGACTTCAATATCAAGAGAATCAGCTCTTTCAATATCTCCTCTTATCTCTCCTGCTGTTATATCAAATTCAGCGCCATTAACATAAACTTTCTGAATTTGGACAGGAACGCTGGCAGCACTTGCAACGCTTGTTGCTAATACTCCAACTATTAATACCATCAAAACATAAACCAGCTTCATTTTACTACCTTTCATCTTTTTGACCTCCAAAAAAAATAATATCGAGATAACCCTTTTATTAAGTGAATATCATATGATAAACACAGCTTATATTTAAATGTTTTCCTTTTTTTAGTATATATCAGTGATTACTTATTTTAACTATTTTTAAATGACAAATTAAATCACAAAAAACTCTCTATTGATCACTCTTCTTACATCATCATTGCTTACAACTATCCTGACATCATAAATTCCTCTAGGAGTATCATCTGGTATAAACAAGCATAATCTCTCATAAACACTGTCTTTATCGTCTAAATCAAAACTAGTTACTATATGTCCAATTCCTAAATCATAAACCAGAACAGTAACCTTTAGTCCATCAAAGTCCATATATCCATTGTTTCTTAAACCAACATCAATTATTAAATCCTCTCCTGGTCTTAAAAATTCATTGAATACTCTAACAGTATCAAGTACTAAATCACTGCTCTCTTGCTCATAACTAACATGAACATAAAATGTATTAGATGCAACTAGTCCATTAGGATCTTCTACAGTAAAAGTGACTGAAAATTTGCCTAATCTTGTTTTAGATTTTATAGTTGCAATATTGTTTTGATCTATTGAAACTTCAACATTCCTGCTTGCCCTATAACTCCAGCTAAGTTCACTATCACTGTTATCATTATCAGTTACATAATCATTAAGATCAATTTTAGTTTCTTCTTCAACTTCTAAATAGACATCATCGATTTCATCTAGGACAGGACCATCATTTAATGCTCCAACACTCACAATGCAACTATCAGAGTCACTATTTCCATCAGGATCTCTAACAGTAAATACAACTGTTTCTACTCCAGACCATTCAGTATCAGCAGTAAATGTTGCAATATTATTACTATCTATACTTATATGTACATGATAATTCCCACTAACACTCCAGCTAAGTTCACTTGCATTATTATTAGGATCATTTACATACAAATTCAAATCCAATATTGCAGAGCCATCTTCACCAAAGTTAACATTTGGAAAGTTGCTTATAATAGGTCTATCTGCAGTTTCATTAACATTAATTCTAAAACTATCTCTGTCAGAATATTCACCATCACTTACTTCTACAGTAATATCAGAAAAACCATAGCTGTCTGCAGATAAAATACAATTTATATATCTATCATCATCTATTCTGCAGTCTATTAATCCTGAATTGCTTTGGCTTACTATTCTAAATTGCAATTCTGTATCATTGCTTTCAGCATCACTAGTATATTGCCATAAATCAGTCCAATTTACAGGAGGAACTTCATTTTCATTTATTGTTAAATCAGGAAGTCCTGCCAACACTGGCGGCTGATTCAATGAACCATTTGATCTTACATTTATATCTACTCTTATCGCTTCAGGTAAATTAGTTAATCCACTGCACATACTGCTTTGTGCAATACCTTCTATAACAATACTATATTTTCCAGCACTGCCAACTGTATAATTAAAATCAAACGCCTCTGAATTACTTGTATTAGAATTACTAGGCAAAACTACTGTATTGCCATAAACAACTAATCCATTTGAATTAAACACATTCCAGCTTAAACTAGTTGGCACAGCTGATAAAACATAATTACCATCAGCATAATTGCTGATTTTGTTTATGCTTATTGTAATTGTTTCATTTTCTAATGGAAAATAATCTGAAACATGTAGGTTATTTAGTAAAGTATAACAAATATTTTTAGGATCTTCTGCAAGAACATGGAAATCCTTGCTTGTTGAACGTACGTCACTTGTATCTATGCATTTTCCATCAACAACACTTGTGCTTGCAACAGCTCTGTAATTTCCAACAACAATTGGTGTCCAGCTAAATTCAACTCTTGCTGTTCCACCATAAGTAACATTTACAATTTTTGTCTGTTCTTCAACAACATTATTTAGCCAGTCATAAACTTTCAGATTAATTGCTGTTTTAACAGAATAATGATCCTCTAGTTGAGGAGGAACATAAGTCAAAGGCCCAGCATGTTGAATAGCTGCATGTGCAGAAGCATCAAGGCTAGCTTCTACATTTATAACCAAAGGAATATTTGGTTGAACATTATTTGCTATAATAAAACTATCAATTTGAGCTGCACAAATATCTTTTTTGCTTAAAACTCTTTCATAAGGTCCTTGAGGATCATTGCTGCTAGTTCCCCACCAATTAGGATTTTGTTCCCAAGGAATATAACCATCTTTAAAATAATAAACACCATATCCGTGACTTGATTGCAGTGTAGTAGGATATTCTAATTGAATACTGCTGTTAGTTCCGCTGTTTAAAACACTTCCATTCCATAAAACATCAGTTACATTACTGCAGTCAGCATTGCTGCAAACAAAACCAATAACACTAACATTTGTAAGAGAATTATTAGTTGCATTTAATTGACCATTAGATACAATTCCTTCTTTAAACTCGTAATCAACATATCTAGTAGCACTTACACTGTTTAAAAGTGCGAAAAAAGTCAGTATAATCAAAAAAAGTTTTATTATCTTCATTTTATAATCCTCCTCCTGCACCTGCACCAGCACCTCCGCCAGCACTACCACCTCCGCTGCTAGTACTAGCAGCAGGAGCAGAAGCAGAAACTGCTAAAAGAATTGCACCTATAACAAAATAAGTTGTAGCACGCTTCTTATCTCTTCTCCATTCTGCAACAGCTCTTTCATAAATTCCTGTACCTAAATACCATTTTGGAATCTGTCCTAAATCAGCTGTTTTGATCATTTCCTTAGTTCTATAAGGTTTAAGCATTCCATGTATTCTTCTTAAACTTTTATCATCACCATTAGCCAAAGCACAATATGCAGCTGCTGACCAATGCAAATATCTCTCTGCATCTGTTTTTGTTTCTAAACCACCTTCTCTGATATGTCTGTACATTAAGTTCTCAACATATTCTCTATCAAGATCTCTTAAATTAACTCCAGTCATACTTTTCTGAACATTAGCTCTATCTTTTTCCTTAACATCTTCGAGATATTGACTATTAAAGTCCATTCCTTTTTTAACCAATAACCTTTGGCGTAATTGCACATCTTCAAGTTTATAATCTAAATTTTCTCTAGTTAAATCCTCTGCTTTAATTTTTTTAGATTCAGCTTCTAAATTTTTAAAAATAGCAGCATACTGATTAAATTCAGGCATTTTAGGATCTGTAGGAATTATTCCTAGTTCTTGACCTTTTTTATAAACTTCCTTGCCTTCTTCCTCAAATAAACCATGAACTTCTTGACCTTTTCTAACTGCAGCATCGCCTATAATTACTTGATGAAAAGCATCTACACAAACACAACCAGCCAAGTAAGCACTTAAAGTAATTGCAGTAAGAGGTAATTTAGCTTTCTCAAAAAACCTACTAATAAAACCTCTACTTTCCTCGTTATTTACTTCATTTTCAATTTTAGATTTACTCATTTTTTAATACCTCACTTTTTACTTCTTCCTTTTAAAAATTCTTCAGCATCAGGATCCATTCTTCTTGATCTTCCTCGTAAAAATTCTTCAGCATCATCATTTAAATCAGCAGGAATTTGTTTTTTCATTCTTTCTATCTCTTGTTTTAATCTTGCTTGTTCTACTCTTAAAGCGATTATAACTAATCTATTTTTTTGTTCAGCAGTTTCTCTTGCAATTAAAGCTTTTTTCAAAGCAGCTTCTTTTGCAGCTAATTCTGCTAGCTGTTTTTTATGTTCAGCATCTTCTTGCTGATCAGCTTGTCTTTCTTTTCTCAATATACTTGTAGTTACAGTTACTTGATCTCTTAAACCAGCAATTGTAGCATCATACTTCCCTTTTTCTGTTTGATAAGCAGCTCTTTCTTTTACTAATAGACTATTAACATCATCTAGTTTTCCTTGTAATGAGTTAACCTTATCTCCAAGTTCAGCATTTCTTTTTTGAGCACCAGCAGTTCTTTTATTAACTTCAGCATCAACATTTTCATTTAATTGAGAAAATCTTTCCTTAGCAGCTTCTTTTGCAGCTTTTTCTTCATCAAGCTTTTTTTGTAATCCAATAACTTGAGTTTGTAAAGCTGCAACTCTTGGTCCTGCAGGACCAACAATCTCAACTTCTTTTTCAGGCTTAGCAAAAATTCCAAAATAAACAGCAGCAATAGTAGCTAAAATACCATACGCGCCTGCTACTAATAAACCTTTTTTTAATCTTCTTTTTTCTTTCTTTTTTCTTAAACGAGAATCTTTAAGACCATTAAGAGCAGCTTTAAACTCCCCTGTAAGACGCTTTAAATGAGGATCTTTTTCCAAGAAAAAATCTAAGTCTTTTATTCCTTCACCAACTACAGCATCTAATGTTCTATTAAATTCATCATCATCCTTAATCTTATTATCTAATTCAATTGCCTGTCTTGCTACCCTTGCTAATGTTCCATAAGAATATCTTACATTCCCAAGCTTTTCTAAATGTTGTTCATCATATTGCATAAGTGTATTAACAATCTCTCTTACTCTTTCATCATCAGCTTGTTGAAGCCCTCTTTTTAATGCTGATAACTGAGAAAGAATCCTAGCTTCCTCAGGAGTTTTATAGAATTTTCCAGGACACCTAAATCCATTTTCATCAGCAATTTTACCTATCCTTCTATATATTGATTCTTTTTCTACATTTCTTTCAATCAAACCGCTGACAAGCTCTCTATTACTATCTTTGAACAAAATATCCAGCAAAGCATCTTCAGCTTCTCTTCCTTTAGCTCCACCAGGTGTATTTTCCCATTCAACAAACTCACTAATATCTTTAAATCCTAAATAAGTATAACAATTAATTCCAACTTCTTTAAGAAGATCTCCAAATCTCTCCCATTTAATGCCAACTTCGATTTCTTCTGCTTCTTCTGCAGTTTCTGATTTTACTCCTGGAACCCTAATTCTTTGAGTAGATTTTTTTCTATTTTCTACTTCTTTTTCTAGTGATTGTAATCTGCTTATAATCTCTTCATCAAATTCACTGCTTGGTTCAACTCTAAACCTTTTTTTTGTATCATCATTAACTTTTTTAAGTTTTTCAAAAGCATCTTTAACATATCTATAATTTAAACTAGGTTTTTCTTTTGGCAATCCCTCTAACTGCTCATTAATTCTTTCTTCAAGCGCGTTTTCTTTTTCTCTTCTGCCTTCTTCTCCTTTAAATCTTTCATCAACTTTTTCTTTTAAATCTTTAATGTGATCTCCAACTAGTTGACCTTCAACAATATAATGTTTAATTAACCTATCAGAATCATAATATGTAATTTTTTTCTTTCCTTCTTCGTCTATTATCCCCAATTTAACAACACTCTGATCATTAGCCTTTTCTTCTAGAACAGCAACTGTTACTTCTCTTTTGCCAGTAAAATATGGATCTTTTTGTAATATTCTTAAATATATCTCGTCAATAACTTCTTCTAATTTTTCTTTTTCTAACAAACCTTCTTGTTTTCGTTTTGCACTTCCAGACCCTTTTTCTATCAAATCCAATAATTTAACTTGATCCTCTTTAGAATATGTATCAGATCTAGCTTCTTTTTTTAAACTAACAAGTTCTGATTCCAGACCTTTAAGAGCTTCGGGTTCACTGCTAAGCATAACCTGGTTTCCTAACTCATCAATTTTTCTTCTTAATTTCATATAAGGAGTTTCTTCTATAGGAAGTTTTAATCCCAATCTCTCTCCTTCTCGATATACTAATCCTGCATCTTCTCTATCACAAGCAGTTAAAGCATCATCAGTGTCAGTTCCAGGTATAACAGTGCCTCTTTTCTCTCTCTGTTTTCCCAAAGTTTTTGCATAAGCATCTATTACTTTTTTTCTATCATCTGCTCCAACTGTGGTAATATCTGGTTCAACAGTATCATCTCCACCGCTATCTGGCTTTCCGTCTCCATCTTTTTTAGGTTTATAACCTTCTGGCTCACCACCTTCTTCATGTACTCTTATCAAATAGTTAACTTTTTTAGGAACAGGATCCTCACTTATAATTTGCATTAATTCTGAATTTCCTCTGCAGCTTGCTCTTAATATGTCTATTCCATCTTGTATGTTATGTAAGTTCTCTATACCATCTCCATCTGCTTCTAATGATTCCCCATACTGTTTTAATTTTTGTCTAAGATCTTCTGGACTTTCTATTTTTAGTTCTGGAGCAGGAGCATCTTCAGCTGCAGGTTTTTCTACTTTTTTACCAACATGGCCATGTCTTTCTAAAAATCCTTCTTTGTCTTTTGTAAAATTTCCATAAACTTTAGCGCTCGCATCAGTTAATTTGTGTCTATAAGTCTCATAAGGGTGCTCAGTCATCTTAAGCTCACTATCAAATTCTTCTATAAGCCATCGAGAAACTTGATTTTGATTAATATCAGGATAAGTATCTTTTAAATTTTCAACAACTCTTTTTGCTAAATCATCAGCTACTTGTTTTCTATATCCAATTGCTCTTTGGTCTAGCAGATCTAAACCTCTCTCAGTCTTTTTACCACGTATTTCAATTAAAACATTCTCATATATTGGTAATTGTTCTGCTTCGTATTCTAATTCATTAAGCCTTATTTTTTGTTTATCAGTTAATTCCCCTTCACCTGCTTCTGCAAGCAATCCATCAAGATCACTTTTTAACTCACTTAAACTTCTAGCTTTTTTAGGTTTATAATCAGCTCCTACATTTTCATCCAGAGACCCAGAGCCTTCACCAGCATTTGCAGCTGATTCATCATGTGCTTCAACAGCACTTTCGATATATGCTTGAACAGCAGTTCTAACTCCTGCAATATGTTGCTTCAACAAATCCATATAATCTGCAGGAATATCTGCCCTTGACTCCAAAGCATCTAATTCAGAAATATCATCAGGAGAGCACATTGCTCCGCTTTCAACTCTTTCACGAATAGCATTTGCTTTATCTCTAAAATCAATTGCTATTTCTAATGCTCCAGAAACTCTTTCAATACACTTTCTATTTGATTCATCAAGAGGATCTTCACCTTTTATCTGGCTCTTATAACTTTCTAACTTATTTTTTCCTTCTTCTACAGTTTTTGCTGCAAAAGATTCTTGAACAGCTGAATCATAAACTGTTTTAAAATCTATTTTTTTCTCAGGTGGTTGTTCGTCATAAGTTCCTCCTGCAGCAGCTTCTTCTAATCCACTTCCAATTGCTTTTTCAGCCTTTCTGATACTTACATCTAACATTTCATGATAAAGATAAAAAATAGGACTTTTGGCTCTTCCTCTTACAGAACTTAAAGCTTCAGCTGCTTGTTTAGAATTTCCTTCTTTTTCATACTCACCGCGTATCTGCTTTACTCTTTCTAAAACAGCCCTTGCGCCTGATAATTGCTCAAACATATCTGTCAATGTTCGGGTTACTTCTCCACCATATTTTTTAACATCTTCATCAGTAACATCTGCTAAAAGTCCACCAACTAGTTCCCTATAATCAGATATGATCAACTTACCTGCTTCAGAAGTATCAGCTGTTATAGATTGAATTATAGCATCATTTCGATAACCTGCCAATGTAGCAATAAGGTCTTCAGAACTGTTTTTACTACTATCTTCTCCCATTTATGCCTCCCAAAATAAAAGACCCCCTAATTTATTCACTTCAGAGTAGCTATAGTAAAAAATGGGTTATATTTAAAGCTTTTGGAATATCTCGAGAAAAATGGGGACGCTGGGAATTTTTATTAAATTATTATTCTTTTAAATCAATTAAACTTATTTCAACTACTTAATTATGATTTTTCCACTGGTCACCCAGCCGTAGCGCTTATAAACTCTAAAATCAATTATTTAGTTATCAAACCTTATACAAAATTAATGATTTAAAATGAAATTAAATAAAAATGATATGAAAAAAGGATTAAAATTACCTAAAGAAATATCATGTGACTTGGCTGAATTGGTCGGCATCCATTTTGGAGATGGATATATGCAAAATAAACATAATTCTACTTATAGATTAGAATATAATTTTAATATCAGAGATAAAAAATATGCAGATTATGTTTTTTCATTATTTTATAAATTATTTAATATTAGATTGAGATTAATTCACAACAATAAGAAAAATGTTGCAACATTATATTTTTATTCTAAAACATTATGTGGGTTTTTCAATAATGTACTTAAAATACCTTATAGTCCAAAAAAGGATTTGTCAATACCTCTATATATTAAGACAAATAAAAAATATCTTAAATGTTTTTTAAGAGGATTATTTGATACTGATGGATGCATGACTCTACAAAAAGATGGGAAATATAAATATAAATTAATTAAAATTTGTACTGGAATTAATAATTTTGCAGAGGAAATAAAATTGGCATTCGCCTTTTTAGGAATAAAATCCTATATCACTAGAAAAAAACAAGGATATGATATTACTATTAGAGAAAAGAGATCTTTCAATGAATTTATAGATTCAATAAAACCAAAAAATATTAAGGAATGAATGGGGACGCTGGGATTCGAATTCCTGAAGTGTCATTCCTAAAACACTTTCCCAGATCCGGTGGTCTCTTCTTTGAAGCGATTGCTTCAACAGACCAATGGCTTTAATCATTGCCGTAGGATTTCCACAGCTCATCGCTCCAATACTGGAGCCACCTATTCTAGCCAGGTTATACTACGTCCCCTGTGAGAAAATAAACAAGCAAAACCTTATTTAAATCTTATGGAATTTATATTATCAACCTTAATAACCAAATAACGCCGCCAGCTACAATAGGTATAACTATGTTGTCATTTATAGGCTGTCTTCCTAGTCTTAAATCAATTCCTTCAACAACCATAGCAATAACAGCAGCAAAACCAGCCTCATAAATGTTTACAAACAAAGCTGCTCCAACAAAAGCAACAAACACGCCTGCAATAGTTCCTTCTAAAAATTTTTTCTCACTTAAAGGATGTTTTATTCTTCCATACTGTCCAACCAAAGGAGCAATAGCATCTCCAAGAGCAAGCACAATAATTGCTGCCATTGTTATATCTTTTGGAAACAAAAACATTGCCAAAAAAACACCAAGCAAATAATACAGTGCTCCTTTTCCAGGCAGTCTTTTGATATCTATGGGCCTATCAAATTGCGTCAAAAGCCAGGAGATAACAGGTATCTTGATTTTTTTACTCAACAAAGAAACAGCAAAAAAAGCCACAATAAAAATAAATATCATTAAATAATTAATCAAATCATAATAAATTAATCCAACAACTCCAAAACCACAAAAAATATGAAACAATTGCCTTCTTATTTCAAGTTCTTCCATAAAATACAATTAACTTCTTGTTATATAAAAAATTTACCAATAAAAATTTATACTAACTAAATATCAGTTTAAAGTATGCTTGAAATTGATGGAAGCTATGGTGAAGGAGGAGGTCAAATTATCAGAACAGCTTTGGCTCTTTCTACTATAACAGGAAAACCTTTTGAAGCGTTTAATATCAGGAAAGGAAGAAAAGCTCCTGGATTAAAAGCACAGCATCTTCACTGCATCAAAGCATTAGAACAATTATGCAGTGCAAAATCAAAATTTGTAGACCTAGGTTCTGAAAAATTAACTTATGAACCAGGAAAAATTAAAGGCAAAACAATTTCAATTGATATTGGAACCGCAGGCTCTGTTTCTCTATTACTACAATCTTTGCTAATTCCAAGTTTTTTCTCAGACAATTCAGTAAGATTAAAAATTACAGGAGGCACTTCTGGAAAATGGGCTATGCCTTACGATTTTTTCAATAATGTTTTTGTTCCGCAAATCAAAAAATACTGCAAAAAAATAGATGTTAAATTAATTAGGAGAGGATATTACCCAAAAGGCGGAGGAAAAATAGATATAAAAATAATTCCATTAGAAGCTAAAACAAAACTTCCTAAATTAAATTCAACAGAACAACACAACCTAATTCAAATAAAAGGAATCTCTCATGCTTCAAATTTTCTAGAAAAAGCACAAGTTGCTGAGAGACAAGCAAAAGCTGCAAAACTTTTGTTAAATAAATTTGAAGCCCCAATAAACATTCAAACAGAATATGCAGATACATTATGTCCTGGTTCAGGAATCACATTATGGGCAATCTTTTCAAAAGATAAAAACGAAATTGACATTAATAATCCAATACGGTTGGGAGCAGACGCCTTAGGAGAAAGAGGAAAACCAGCTGAAAAAGTAGGCCAAGAAGCTGCAAATAAATTAATTCAAGAAATTGAATCAAACGCACCAATTGATCCTCATACAGCAGACAACCTAATACCTTTTTTAGCTTTGTCTGGAGGCCAAATAAAAGTTTCTCAAATAACAAACCACACAAAAACAAATATCTGGATTTGTGAACAATTTCTAGATAAGAAATTTGAAATAGACCAAGAAAATAAACTAATTAAAGTTATTTGAAAAAAGGCAATATAGCTCTCAAATCCTTCTTATCATCTGGCTGATTAATTGAATGTGTAGTTATTTTTTCCAATTCTTTTCTTCCATTAAAAGCAATTGACAATCCAACCTCTTTTGCCAAAGGAATATCATTTACTCCTTCGCAAATAAAAGCACATTCTGAAGGATGCAGACCATACTCCCTCATCATTAATCTCATAAAATCAATTTTTCCTTCATAATCAGAAGGCAATATATTCCATGAAACAACCTTTCCTGTATTCTCATCAAAAAAATACTCAGTTGCAGCAAAAGTGTGGTCTATATCTAAATCTCTTATAGCCCTGTTTGCAAGATTCTTAAAACCGCCAGTTATTACAACTGTCTTATAACCCCTATTCTTTAATTCTTTAAAAGTCTCTTTTGTTCTAGGAACATATTCGACTTTATTTATTATATCATAAAACTTTTTCATAGTTAGACCATGTTTTTTATGATACTCAATAGAATATTCACACCATTCTAGATAGTTTTTGAATTTGCCTTCAGCCCACATTATTTTTCCTTTGTTCTCTTCTTCTTGGCATTCTTTTCCAAGTTCCCTAGCAATAACAGTCCATATACTTGCAGCTACATGCGCTCTTTCTTCTTTTATTCCAGGTTCAAAAATAACGCCCTCCATATCAAAAAATATTAATTTTATCTTCTTTGTCATAGCTGAAATCTAAAAACAATTAGTATTTAAATATAACTCCCAAAATAACGATACTTTTTTAAATACGTCAAAAATTCCATTCTTACTATGGAACAACTCATATGCTCATCTTGTAAAAAAAGAATAACTAATACAGAGGGCAGTATAAAATTCAATTGTCCAAAATGTGGAAAACATCAAATAGTGAGATGCAAACATTGCAGAGAGATAGTAGCAAAATATAAATGCCCAGAATGTGGTTTTACAGGTCCTAACTAAAAATAAAAAAATGGCAACTATTATTGTTACATTCAAAATAATGCCTGACTCTCCTGAAATAGACTTAGATAAACTAAAATCTGCTGCTCAAAAGAAAATAGAGGATTTTGGTGGAGAAGTAGGCAAAGTAGAAGAACAACCAGTTGCTTTTGGTCTAAAAGCATTAAACATATTCTTTGTTATGGACGAAAAAAAAGGCTCTACAGAAGTACTTGAAGACCAAATAGCAGACATAGAAGGCGTTAAAAGCATAGAAGTAACAGACATCAGAAGAGCCATTGGTTAATTCTAATCGACTAAAATTAGAGTAAAATTTATATACTTGAATGTATATACTATACCCTATTATTCACCCCAGGCGATGTAGTTGGAAAAAAGAGGTATAGAGGGAACAGTAAGTCCAGTAAGCGAAAAAGACACAGCTAGTTCTTATCAATCAAAACCTAGAGTATTACTCGTTAGCAGAGAGCCTATAGAGTCTCAAAAAACTTTTGAGGAGAGAGGTTATGAAGTAGTTCCATCAGATGCTGATAATGCATTTTCAATAATTGAACAAGGAGGAATAGATGTAGTAGTAACATACTTCAGAAGTAGCAGACATGATTCATATCCGAGTGGAATCCACATAGGACAAGTAACAAAAGCAAAACATCCACAAATCCCAGTAGTTTTTCTGACAGAAACACATAGTCGAGTAGTTGAATCTATTGTTGCTGCAAAAAATCTCGCAGATTATGTTGCTACAATACCAATATATTCAGAAGCACCAGAACTAGTAGATAAAGTTTCAGAGTTATTAGGATTTAACGAACCTATTCAAGAACCAGCAACAGCTGCCGACGCCAATTCTCAAGATATTTTACTTATAGTAAATAGCTTATACAGAAAAGGACTTGAAGAACTTTTAGGAGATCGTACTTATCAGGTAGCTGAAAACTTAATTGATGGATATAAAGGTCTAGTTATAACAGATAATCCTTGGATAGCAGAAGAATCAGGTAATTTTATACTAGTAGAACATCCTAGAAAAATTATAGGAGAAAGATTAGAAAGCCAATTTCCTGATTCCTATGTTTTAGATTTAACTAATAATGCTTTTCCAGAACAATTTTCTTCTGCTTTAGAAGCAATATTGTCACCTAAACATCAACAAAAGAGGATATTAGTTGTAGATGATAATAAAAATCAATTACGTTTATACAAACAAGATATTGGAGACGCGTTAGAAGAAAAAGGCTTAAATGATTATGGAATAACAATGCTATTTAGTCCTGAAGATGTTCCCCACGAACTTGAAAAAGGAGACGTCGCTGTTGTAGTGTTAGATTATAGATATGATGAAGTTAAATCAAAACAAAATGGTTTACAAGTATTAGAAGAAATGAAAAAAAGCGAAGAATATGCACAAATTCCAGTAATATTTCATACAGCAATGGATCCAAAAATGTTGCCAATTGCACAACAACTAGGAGCTTACGCTGCTCTTAGAAAATCATCAGATACAACAGGACTGATTAATACAGTCTTAGAAGCATTAGGTTATCAGCAACAACAGCAAGCAGGACAAAGCACAACACCATTCAGCGACGGAGCAGAAGATAGAAATGTAGAAGAACTCAAAAGTTTAAAAAAATCAGAAACAACACCTGATAAATTTTTAACAGAATTTAATAGATCACAAGAAGAATTAAGAGTAGGAAAAGGATTATTCGTAGATGACTAATTCTTCTGCCTTTATACGTTTCTCAAAAATCTTTAAAACAAGAGGATCATCAGTACCATGAACAGTAAGTTTTCCTCTTAAATCTCCATCTGGGTTTTGATTTCTCATATAATTTACTAAATCACAGTTCATCTGTTGAACATAATCTCCTAAGTTTTCTGTAATATCTTTATGATCACCTTTAAAATGAATCTTAACAAAACCATATCTTCCATCAGCTCTGTCATAATAACGTATCATAACAAAAGGAGAGTCAGCTGGCTCATACTGTTGTCCAACTTCTTTAATTGCTTCAAAATCACCAACACCCATCTCTGTTTTTGGTTGATCCACTAACTCATCTATACAAACATAGAATGTTCTATTAGTTTCTCTACTAATATTTCTTTCAGTTCTACTGCCTAACCTATCATTCAATCTATCATAAGGCATTCCATTTTCCTCAAATCCATAATCTCTCATTCTATTTGTCATGATTAGACCACACCTTTCTTCCTCTTTTCATTATTCGCATGAATACAAGTCCAGCTTTTCTTTCAATCTGTTTCCACATCATTACGTTGTTTTGAACTTTTATCAAATCGATTTTCAATGTTCCACCCCCAAATGAAAAAAGCAAAAAACCCCCCTTATCCTCCCACCCCTATAAAGAGAATAAGAGAGGTTTTTTGAACATGAGTTTTGAAAGCTTACGCTAATTTTCAGTCTTTTTCCTCTAAATTTAGATACTGTCTCTTAGCAGCTTTCTAACCTTATTTTTGATTGCAGGATCTAAATTAAGAGTTATCTTTCTGCTCTTTTTCTTCAGATCCTTCAGCCACCCCACTTCTGTTTCAATTAATCCTAATTCTCCTAGTTCAACTAGGAAACTTCTAATCCTTCTTTCAGTTAATGGTTCTGTATCATAGGCTCCACATTCCTTCAAATAATGTTTATACACTTCTTTACTACTCATAGTCTCTTTCTTTCCTTTAAGCAAAGCCAAATACAATACCTTGTGATGCTTAGCAAGACTAGATAAAATCTTAACTGTACTATCTTGTTCTAAGTTCTTATCAGCTTCTTCAACTAAGTCAAGAGTAATCTTATCCCTTCCTTTTGAAAGAGCGTTTTTTGCACAACTGTCTAAAAGCTCAAGCGCTTTTCTTGCATCTCCTCCTCTTTCAGCTTCTAATTCACCAATTTTCTTAATTACTGCTTCACTTACAACCTCTGGTTTAAATGCATATTCTACTCTCTGCTTCAATATATCAAATAACTCTTCTGCTGCATAAGGTGAAAAAATTACCTTAACTCTGCCAAACGTAGATTGTGTTCTTGGCTTGATGTAATCCATTACTTTGATATCATTAGAAATAATAATTGTTGACACATTTGCTTTTATTTTATCATTGATTCTGCTAAGTCTATACAATATATCATCTCCGCTTTCTCTTAAAGCATAATCAACTTCGTCTAGTGCAAACAATATATTACCTCCAATGTCATCAAGCACATTCTCAAACTCACTTACTGCCTTTTTCCTAGTCCACCCCATTTTAGGATAATTTTTACTTGGATTAAGATTCATCAATAACTCCATTAAGATTGTTGTCTCTGTTCTGTTTTCTGAACAGTTAAGATAATGCGTATTTAGATTAACTTTATTCTTCTTTGCTTCTTTCTTAATCTCATCCAATAACTCAAGAATAAGTCCTGTTTTCCCAGTTCCAGGAGTACCATATACAAAAATTCCCTGAACAGCACTATTTAACAATATCGGCGAAAGTTCTACTATAAGTTCGTTTCTCTGCTCTGTTCTATGAACAAAACCACTAGGTGGTTTAAGATCATAAAGCACTTTTCTCTTATTATATATGGTGCTTTTCAAAACATTTGCAAAAGTTAATCTTGTTGGCATTGCTTGTCCCCCGATCCTCTAATCAAAAAATTATGAATACAAAAGCTATTAAAGTTGCACATCCAATTACCTTAAGCCATGTAGACTCTTTTTCATTTAGATCGTTTTTGTGTTCTTGTTCTATCAGTTCGATTTCGTTTGGCATTTTTTATCACCTTTGTTTTTTCTGCATCATAGGCTCAAATTTTCCTAACCTTATTATGATGCAACTACTATTTAAATGTTTCCCTTTCTTCCCCTCTTTCCCTTATTTCCTTTACTGCTTTTACTCTCTTTTTTCCCTTTAGACGACCAAAAAGTATATAAATTTAGGAGCTAAAGAGATTAACATGCGCTTGAGAGATTTATTAGCAGATTTTGCAGCAATTAACGTTTTAAAGTTCTTATTTGATATGGAATCAAAAAATAAATCTATTTATTCAACTAAATTGTCAAATATTAAACAAAAATTCATTAATTTAGAAAATATAGAAAATTCAATTGATATTTTAAAAAAATTTGAATTAATTAATCTTGATTCTTTAGAAGAAGATAAAATAATCTCTATTTCAGCAAAAGGAAAGCATTTTATGGATACTTTTGATAAATTAGTCCAAATAACAGATAAAAAAAATGAACTCAAAAATAAAAAAACAAAGAAATCATTTCAAATAAAATACCATCTAACACCTAAAGAGAAAAAAATAATGATTGTTCTCTTTAAATTGTCCAAAGAGTCAGGAGACAGACCTATTTCTTTGCCAGATTTAACACGAGAAATCCATCCAACAAATACAGAAAACCACATGCAGAATATATCAAGCTATGCCTCTAAATTATCTAAATTAAATTTAATAGAAAAAACTAAAGTTAAAACCCAGACTTTGCTTAAATTAACACCAACAGGAGAACGCACTATTAAAGAACAGTTAGTAGAATCACTTCTTTAGTGTCTTAATAAAGCTTTTTTCATCAATATCTGTTCTAATACCTTCACCAGTAAAACTGGTCTCAGCAGCCCTATAACCTAGCTTTCTTATTTCTTTAATCAATACTTCTTTCTTAGGTATTTTCAATTTGTTTTTCTTGCAAAATCTGTGAATATCATAAAATCCAGCAACATTGATCTTGCTTTCATCTTTAATAATCTTTAAAAATTTTAACAAACCCTCATCTTTACAATTCTTTATCATTTTATTTACTAACTTTGTATCCCAAAGTTTTCCAAGCCACATTGGCCCAGCTTCTTTATAATGTCCATGTTCTTTCAACAACTTATCCACTTTCTGCTTTCCTTTCACAACTCTAAAATAAACCCTATAATAATGTTCAACAGAATAAGAAAAAACAGGAATTAATGCCTTATTATGTTCTGCTCCAATTAACTGAACTTTTCTTATCAATATTCGCACTCCATTTTCATGCTTTGTTTCATTTCGCAATGGCTTTGCCCAGTATTTTCTTAAACAAGCCTTTGGAAATGCTCCAGCCAACGCACTAGTATCAGTTGCAGTTACTGCTAAAATTCCATTTCTTGCTATTCTTTTAACAGAAGCATCTAGAAAAGGATTTGGTGTTCCAAATGGATCAATATCAATATAATCAAAACCAGTGCTTTCTAATAAAAACAAGTTAGCATCTTGATTATAAATTTCTATTTTCTTATTTTTTAATTTATTTAATTTCAAATTCTCTTTTATTATCTTAACTGCTTCCTTATTCCAATCATTAAAAGAAATATTCTTGATTTTATTCTTCTTCAATTCTAACAAAAATCTAACACCCCTAACACCAGTCCCAGATAAAGGCAACCCAATCTGCATGTTTTTATCTTCAACAGAATTCAACAGCAAGACAGAAATATCTCTATTCATCTTCATAACAGGATTATAAAAAACAGGCAGTTTCTTGCTTACTTTTTTCTCAACAGGAACTTTTACCTTTGCTTTACCTTCTTGGATTATCTGATACATGGCTCTGAGAAAAACACCAACCTTTAAAAACTTTAACTTTATCCCAATTTCTGATGAAAAATGCCAGCAATAAGGTCTCCAATCTGTACAGTAGAAGGTCATGTCGACCACGGCAAGACTTCTATTCTAGATAGAATTAGAGGAACCTCTGTTGTAACAGGAGAAGCTGGCAAAATAACTCAAGCAATTGGTGCTTCTATAATTCCTCTTTCTACAATTCAAAAAACATGCGGGCCTTTACTTCAAGCTCTAAAAATGCAGTTTACAATACCAGGCTTATTATTCATAGATACACCAGGCCACGCAGCTTTCACAGCACTAAGAAAAAGAGGAGGCAACTTAGCAGACATTGCAGTTGTAGTTATTGACATAAATGAAGGAATTATGCCTCAAACAAAAGAAGCAATTGAAATTTTAAAATCATATAAAACACCATTTATAGTTGCAGCAAACAAAATTGACTTAATACCAGGATTTAAACATAAAGAAGGCAAGCCAATATTGCAAACAATCCAAGAGCAAGATCCTAAGGTCATAACACAAATAGAAACAAAACTTTACGAATTAGTTGGAAAAATACATGAAATGGGTTTTGAATCAGAAAGGTTTGATAGAGTTGAAAATCACACAAAACAAATTGCACTAGTTCCAACATCAGCAGTTACAGGAGATGGAATTCCAGAACTTCTAATGGTAATAACAGGTCTTGCACAGAAATATCTTGAAGAATGCTTAAAATGTGATACAGAAGGCCAAGCAAAAGGAATTATTCTCGAAGTTAAAGAAGAAAAAGGATTAGGCACAACAATTGATGTAATATTATATGATGGTAATCTAAAGAAAAATGATACAATTGTTATTGGTTCTTTAACACAGCCAATTGTTACAAAAGTAAGAGCTTTGCTAGAACCAGCACCATTAGCAGAAATCCGTGAGAAAAAAACAAAATTCAAACCAGTTCAGCGAGTAACAGCTGCAACAGGTGTAAAAATATCAGCTCCTGAATTAGAAAACACAACAGCAGGAATGCCATTATTATCAGCAACACCAGAAACATTAGAAAAAGCAAAAGCAGAAGTTCAAAAAGAAGTTGAAGAAGTTTTAATTGAAACAGATAAATCAGGTGTTATAGTAAAAGCAGATACTCTAGGTTCATTAGAAGCAGTTGATAAATTACTAAAAGAAAAACAAATTACAATTAGAAAAGCTTCTATTGGAAATGTATCAAAGAAAGATATCTCTGAAGCAGAATCAATCTATGAAAAAGATCCATTAAAGT